>NZ_JAVSCF010000091.1:0-21998 GCF_031932565.1 Streptomyces sp. B1866 | reverse complement strand
GCGCCGGCACCGTCCGGCGCGGCGGGCGAGGACGCCGGGCAGTCGGCGGTGGCGCCCTGCGCGCGGGCGCCGCCGCGGCCGCTCAGCGCCTTCAGCGCCTCGGCCGCGCCGATCAGCGGGTAGGAGTCGCCCTTCGCGGGCTGCGACAGCATCCCGGCGCCGGCCGTCGGCGCACCGTCGGCCCCGATCTGGAGGGTGGTGGCCCAGCCGTACGTCCGCAGCTGCCCGAGCACCGGGTCCGCGGTCACCAGGCGCTCGGCGCCGCTGGTGTGACGCGCGTCGACCACCGCCCCGCGCAGTCCGAGCGCGTCCAGAACCGGCCGGGCGGCGCGCTCGGCGTCCCGCTCGGAGACGGCCCGGCCGCCGCCCGCGGGCTCCGCGCCCCGGTAGGAGGGGCACTCGCCGGAGGCCGTCGATCCGCCGTCGGCTCCCGGCGCCGGCTCGGCGGCGCTTCCCGCACCGGAGCTGCCCGTGCCGGTGCTGCCCGCGGCGCTGCCCCTGCCGGCGCCTGCCGTATCGGAGGACGACACGCCGCCGTCCGGGCCGGCGGGCGGCGCCGGCGGCCGTCCGCACGTACCGTCCGGCACTCCGTGGCGGCTNAGGACGACACGCCGCCGTCCGGGCCGGCGGGCGGCGCCGGCGGCCGTCCGCACGTACCGTCCGGCACTCCGTGGCGGCTGTAGGTCCACCCGCCCGGAGCCCGGCCGTCGACCTGGAGCACCGGGCCGGAGCCGTCCCGCGCGCCGCCGACCCGCCAGCCGCCGCCGGTGGCCCGCGGGCTGCCCGGCACGCCCAGGGCCTTGGCCAGCCGCGCCACGTCCTCCTCGGCCACCGCGCCGTCCGCCCGGTAGACCGGGGCCGAGCGGGGGCCGTCCGGCAGCGGGCCGGTGGCGCGGTAGCGCGTCCCGTACGGGTCGGGCTCGCCCGGTGCCACCCCGCTGCCGTCCGCCGCGTGCCCCACGGGCCCGTAGCCCTCCAGCGCCAGCGGCTCGGGCGTCTGCCGCCCCCGCGCGGCGTCCCGGGCGGACCCGCCGCCGTCCGCCGTGGCCTGCGCCCAGTAGGCTCCGCCGCCCCCGGCCAGCAGCACCGCGGCCACCGCGGCCACGGTCAGCGGAGACCGCCGCCACCGCCGCGCGCCGCTCCGGGCGGGCGGCCGGCCGCCCTCGGGCTGCCGCGCCGCGCCCGCGGGGTCCGGTGTCTCCTGGTTCTCCGGCCGCGGAGAGGTGTCGTCGGTGCTCACCGTCTCACTCCATTCGACTGGCGGCCGCCCCGGCGGGCGGGCCGCGCCGTCCCTGTCGTGGGGGGACACCGGTGGGACGGAGGCCGAAGGCGAGCGGTTCCCGGGACGGCCCGGCGGGCGCGCCGGGACACGCCCGGGTGAGCGCGGCGGGCCGCGCCGCCGCGGCGCGGTCAGTCGCCGTAGTCGGACATGCCGTCCAGCAGGCGGGCGGAGGCGGGGGGAACCGTGATGCCCGTGCCGCGCGCCGGGGCCGGGCGGCCGCCGGCCGGCGCTACCCTGGCCGCGGCCGTCCAGTGCGGGGCCATCCGCGCGCAGTCCCCGCGCAGTTGGGCCAGGGACTCGGGTTCGGCAGCCTCGGCGGTCTCGGCGGGCTGAGCGGTGGGGATGTGCTCGGGCATGGGGGCTCCCGGTCCTCGTCCAGGGGGGCCGCGGGGGAGTGCGGCCCCGTCAGTGGCACCGTAGGCACCGCCGCCCCCCGGGCGAAAGTCCTACTATCAGGTAATTTGGCCCTCTATGGGGGCGGTAAGCGAGCGGGTACCGTAAGGCGTCCGTCTTTCTCCCGTCGCCCGCAGGAGCTCACCCGTCGTGCGTATCGCAGTCACCGGCTCCATCGCCACCGATCACCTGATGACCTTCCCCGGCCGCTTCGCCGAACTGCTCGTCGCCGATCAGCTGCAAACCGTCTCGCTCTCCTTCCTGGTCGACGCCCTGGAGATCCGCCGCGGCGGCGTGGCGCCGAACATCTGCTTCGGCATGGGCGTGCTCGGGCTGCGGCCGGTCCTGGTCGGCGCGGCCGGCGCGGACTTCGCCGAGTACCGCTCCTGGCTGGACCGGCACGGCGTGGACACCGCCTCCGTGCGGATCTCCGAGGTGCTGCACACCGCCCGCTTCGTGTGCACCACCGACGCCGACCACAACCAGATCGCGTCCTTCTACGCGGGCGCGATGAGCGAGGCCCGGCAGATCGAGCTCCAGCCGGTCGCCGACCGGGTCGGCGGCTTGGACCTGGTACTGATCGGCGCGGACGACCCGGAGGCGATGGTCCGGCACACCGACGAGTGCCGCACCCGCGGCATCCCCTTCGCCGCCGACCCCTCCCAGCAGCTCGCCCGCATGGACGGGGAGGACATCCGCCTGCTCATCGAGGGCGCGGACTACCTGTTCACCAACGAGTACGAGGCCGCGCTGACCGAGTCCAAGACCGGCTGGTCGGCGGAGGAGATCCTGGCGAAGGTCGGCACGCGCGTGACGACGCTCGGCGCGCAGGGCGTGCGCATCGACCGCGTCGGCGAGCAGCCCATCCTCGTGGGCACGCCGGAGGAGGAGGCGAAGGCCGACCCGACCGGCGTCGGCGACGCCTTCCGCGCGGGCTTCCTGTCCGGCCTGTCCTGGCAGCTGCCGCTGGAGCGCGCCGCGCAGGTCGGCTGCATGCTCGCCACGCTCGTCATCGAGACGGTCGGCCCGCAGGAGTACGAGCTGCGGCGCGGGCACTTCATGGAGCGGTTCGCCAAGGCGTACGGCCCGGAGGCGGCGGCCGAGGTCCGCGGCCACCTCGGCGGCTGAACCGGCCCGCCCGGCCCGGTCGCCGCGCCCGCGTACGGGCAGCGTCGGCGTACGGGCCGGGCGGACGTCACGGGCCAGGCCGGCCGCGTCCCGGGTCAGGCGCGGCGCCGCACGTGGTAGGCGGTGCCGCGCGGCGCCGGGGTCTCGCCCGCGTACTCCTGGCCCCGCATCCCGCACCACGCCGGGATGTCCAGCCGCGCCGCCTCGTCGTCGGACAGCACGGTCACCAGGCCGCCGACGGGCACGTCGCCGATCACCTTGGCCAGCTCGATCACGGGGATCGGGCAGCGCTTGCCGAGGGAGTCCACGACCCGCGCGGCCGGTTCGGCGGCAGCCGCGTCCGCCGCCTCCGCCGCCGGACCCCCGGCGGCGGGCCCCGGCCCGTCCGCCCGCTCCCGGTCCGCCCGCGAACCGTCCGCCTGCCCGTCTGCCAGGGCCCCGGCCTCCGGCTCTCCGATCTCCGGCCCTCCGGCCTCCGCGGTCGCGGCCCGCACCGGTCCGGCCTCCGGCGGTACGGCCGCGGCGGCGACCCGCGCCGGGGGCGCGCCAAGCCGCTCCCGCGCCCCGCGCACCGCCTCCGGCAGCACCGCCAGGAACCGCTCGACGTCCTCCTCGCGCGTCCCCGCCGGCAGCGACACCCGCACGTTGCCCTCGGACAGCACGCCCATGGCGCGCAGCACGTGGCTCGGCGTCAGCGCGCTGGAGGTGCACGACGACCCGGACGACACCGAGAAGCCGAGCCGGTCCAGCTCGTGCAGCAGGGTCTCCCCGTCGACATAGAGACAGGAGAAGGTGACCAGGTGCGGCAGCCGCCGCTCGGGGTCGCCGACCACCTGGACGTCCGGCACCAGCTCCGGCACCCGCGCGCGCACCCGCTCCACCAGCTCCCGCAGCCGCTCCGCCTCGGCCGCCGCCTCCTGCCGTACGGCGCGCAGCGAGGCGGCCGCGGCCACGATCGCCGGCAGGTTCTCGAAGCCGGGCGCGCGGCCCGACTCCCGTTCGTCGGCCGGCGCGGCGCGGAAGCGCACGCCCTTGCGCACGGCGAGCAGCCCGACGCCGGGCGGGCCGCCCCACTTGTGGGCGCTGGCCGCCAGCAGCGACCAGGCGCCCTCGACCGGGCCCCAGCCCAGCGACTGGGCGGCGTCCACCAGCAGCGGCACGCCCGCCGCCGCGCAGACCCCGGCCACCTCGGCCACCGGCTGCCGGGTGCCCACCTCGTGGTTGGCGGACTGGAGGCACGCCAGCGCGGTGCCGGCGGGCGCCTGCCGCAGGGCCTCGGCGTAGCCGTCCGCCGCCACCCGGCCCGTACCGTCCACGGCGACCTCGGCCACCGTGCCGCCCGCCGCCTGGTGGGCCGCGGCGGCGTTCAGCACCGCGGAGTGCTCGACGGCGGAGACCACCAGGTGGCGGCCTGCGCGGCGGCGGCCGGCCAGCGCTCCGGCCACGCCGTCGTGCAGCGCGCGCGTCCCCGAAGGAGTGAAAACCAGTTCGTCCGGGCGGCACCCGGCGGCCTCGGCGGCGGCCTCGCGGGCCGCGTCCAGCAGCAGCCGGGCGCGCCGCCCCTCGCGGTACAGGCGGGCCGGGTCGGCCCACCCCTCGTCCAGGGCCGCGAGGAGCGCCTGCCGGGCGACGGGGTGGAGGGGAGCGGCGGAGGCGGCGTCGAAATAGGGCACAAGGGAACGCTAACTCCTGCCGTGCCCGGGGCGGCTCCGGCCGCCCGCGCGGGCCGTCCCGCGCGCTCCGGCCGCCCCGCCCAAGCCCCGCCCGCACCCTCGCCCGCACCCCCGTCCGCGACCCGTCTAGGCGGCCCGTCCGACCGGGCCCGGCCACTGGTTACCGGCCGGTTCCACCCCTTCGGGGAGTGGCCCGGCGCGTTGGGCACCCTCCCCGCGTGGCCCTGAAAGGCGTCCAGTAGGGTTTGCTCCGCATAAACATCAAAACCCCTGCCCGCACGGGCCGGCGACCGACAGCGAGACGGCCGCGGGCCGCCGCGCGGCGAGACTCTTGGGAAGGCGCTACGTGAGCCCCAACGGCCCCGACCGCTCGTCGCGGCGCCCGGTGCGGCGGAAGCTGCTTCAGGCGCTGTGCGCGGGCCTGGTCCTCGCGACCGCCACCGGTTGCACCTCCAAGGATTTCCCCCGGCTGGGAATGCCGACCCCGGCCACCGAAGAGGCGCCGCGCATCCTGTCCCTATGGCAGGGTTCGTGGGCGGCCGCGCTCGTCACCGGCGTGCTCGTATGGGGGCTGATCCTGTGGTCGGTCGTCTTCCACCGGCGCAGCCGCACCAAGATCGACGTACCGACGCAGACCCGGTACAACCTGCCGATCGAGGTCCTGTACACGGCCGTGCCGGTCGTCATCGTGTCGGTGCTCTTCTACTTCACCGCCCGCGACGAGAACGAGCTCCTGAAGACCTCCAAGAAGCCCGACCACGTGATCAACGTGGTGGGCTTCCAGTGGAGCTGGGGCTTCAACTACATGGAGAACGTCGACGGGAAGGCGGCCACCCCGGCCCGCAGGCCCGCGGAGATCGACAGCATCGGCGACAAGGCGCTGGCCACCGTGCCCAAGGGCGCGGAGGGCGTCTACGACGTGGGCACGCCGGGCGACCGCAACCCGGACACCGGCGACCCGGGCCCGACCATGTGGCTGCCGAAGGGCGAGAAGGTCGAGTTCATCCTGACCTCCCGGGACGTCATCCACTCCTTCTGGGTGGTGCCCTTCCTGATGAAGCAGGACGTCATCCCGGGACGCACCAACCGCTTCGAGGTCACCCCCAACCGGTACGGCACCTTCCGGGGCAAGTGCGCCGAGCTGTGCGGTGTCGACCACTCCCGGATGCTCTTCAACGTCAAGGTCGTCTCCCCGCAGGAGTACCGGCAGCACCTGAAGGACCTGGCGAAGCGGGGCCAGACCGGGTACCTCCCGGCAGGCATCGAGCAGACGGACGCCGCCAAGAACGCGGAGACGAGGAACAAGTGAGCACCCTCAACGAACCCCAGGGTGCCGGTGAGGCGGCCTCGTACGAGGACGAGCTGCCGGTGCGCCGGAAGCAGCCCGGGAACGTGGTCGTGAAGTGGCTGACCACGACCGACCACAAGACGATCGGCACGCTGTACCTGACGACGTCGTTCGCGTTCTTCCTCATCGGCGGCGTCATGGCGCTGTTCATGCGCGCCGAGCTGGCCCGCCCGGGCACGCAGCTCATGACGAACGAGCAGTTCAACCAGGCGTTCACGATGCACGGCACGATCATGCTGCTGATGTTCGCGACGCCGCTGTTCGCGGGCTTCGCGAACTGGATCATGCCGTTGCAGATCGGCGCGCCGGACGTGGCCTTCCCGCGGCTGAACATGTTCGCCTACTGGCTCTACCTGTTCGGGTCGCTGATCGCGGTGGCCGGGTTCCTCACCCCGCAGGGCGCGGCGGACTTCGGCTGGTTCGCCTACTCGCCGCTGTCGGACGCGGTCCGCTCGCCGGGCATCGGCGCCGACATGTGGATCATGGGCCTGGCGCTGTCCGGCTTCGGCACGATCCTCGGCTCGGTCAACTTCATCACCACGATCATCTGCATGCGGGCGCCGGGCATGACCATGTTCCGGATGCCGATCTTCGTGTGGAACACGCTGCTGACCGGTGTGCTGGTGCTGCTGGCCTTCCCGGTGCTGGCCGCCGCGCTGCTGGCGCTGGAGGCGGACCGGAAGTTCGGGGCGCACGTCTTCGACGCGGCCAACGGCGGCCCGCTGCTGTGGCAGCACCTGTTCTGGTTCTTCGGCCACCCCGAGGTGTACATCATCGCGCTGCCGTTCTTCGGGATCATCTCCGAGGTGATCCCGGTGTTCAGCCGCAAGCCGATGTTCGGCTACATGGGTCTGATCGGCGCGACGGTCGGTATCGCCGGCCTGTCGGTGACGGTGTGGGCGCACCACATGTACGTCACCGGAGGCGTGCTGCTGCCGTTCTTCTCCTTCATGACCTTCCTTATCGCGGTGCCCACCGGTGTGAAGTTCTTCAACTGGATCGGCACCATGTGGAAGGGCTCACTGAGTTTCGAGACACCGATGCTGTGGGCCGTCGGCTTTCTCATCACCTTCACCTTCGGCGGTCTCACCGGTGTGATCCTCGCCTCGCCGCCGATGGACTTCCACGTCTCGGACTCGTATTTCGTCGTGGCGCACTTCCACTATGTGGTGTTCGGCACGGTGGTCTTCGCGATGTTCTCCGGATTCCATTTCTGGTGGCCGAAGTTCACCGGCAAGATGCTCGACGAACGCCTCGGGAAGATCACCTTCTGGACGCTGTTCGTCGGCTTCCACGGCACGTTCCTCGTCCAGCACTGGCTCGGCGCCGAGGGCATGCCGCGCCGGTACGCCGACTACCTGGCGGCCGACGGCTTCACCACCCTGAACACCATTTCCACCATCAGCTCCTTCCTGCTGGGCCTGTCGATCCTGCCGTTCCTCTACAACGTCTGGAAGACCGCCAAGTACGGCAAGAAGATCGAGGTGGACGACCCGTGGGGCTACGGCCGCTCGCTGGAGTGGGCGACCTCCTGCCCGCCGCCGCGGCACAACTTCCTCACCCTGCCGCGCATCCGCTCCGAATCGCCGGCGTTCGACCTGCACCACCCGGACATCGCCGCCCTCGACCAGCTGGAGAACGTCGGTCCCGAGTCCGACAAGGCCCTCGCGGGCGGACAGGAGGCCGGCAAGTGAAGGTCCAGGGCAAGATGTTCATCTGGCTGGCCGTCTTCATCCTGGCCATGGCGATCGTCTACGGCGCCTGGTCGAAGGAGCCGGCCGGCACCACGGCGCTCTTCCTGGCCTTCGGCCTGAGCATCATGATCGGCTACTACCTGGCGTTCACCGCGCGCCGGGTGGACACCGGGGCTCAGGACAACAAGGAGGCGGACGTCGCCGACGACGCCGGCGAGCTGGGCTTCTTCAGCCCGCACAGCTGGCAGCCGCTCTCCCTGGCCGTCGGCGGGGCCCTGGCCTTCCTGGGCGTCGTCTTCGGCTGGTGGCTGATGTTCTTCTCGGCCCCGATGGTGATGGTCGGCATCTTCGGCTGGGTCTTCGAGTACTACCGCGGCGAGAACCAGAACCAGTAGCCGCCCGCCGAGCGGCACGGGGCTCGGACGCGTCCAGCGCGCGTCCGGGCCCTTCGGCGTCCCGCGTGGCGCGGGCCGGGCCACCCGCGCGGGCACACCCGGCCGTCCGGGCCACCCGCCTGTCTGCCGGGCCCGGCTCCGAGCGGCACGGCCGCCCCGCTCGTGCACCGGGCCGCGAGCCCCGGGGTCCTCCCGGGCGACCGCCGCCCCTCGTTCGGCGCACTGAGCGCGCCGTACGCCGCCGGGGTTCCTAGCGTGAAACCATGAGTCACCAATCCCGGTCCCGGGCGGCGGGCGCCCGGACCCTCCTGCGGGGCGTGCCCGCGCCGGCCGCGGCCCTCGTCGCGGCCCTCGTGGCGGGGCTCACCGCCTGCGGCGGCCCCTCCGGCGACCCGCTGGCCTCCCGGCCGTACGACGCGGCGCACCAGCTCACCGTCGGCACGGCGGGCCGCGCGGCCGGCCGCCCGGCGGACCCGGACCAGCCGCTGGTCGTCACGGCCAGGGACGGCGGACGCATCACGGACGTGACGGCCAGCGACGAGGCGGGCCGCCACCTGCGCGGCGAGCTGACCGCCGACGGCCGCCGCTGGCACAGCACCACGCCGCTGACCGCCGACACCCACTACACGCTGCGGGTGAGCACCGAGAACGGCCGCGGCGCCCCGGGCCGCCACACCCTCGGCGTGGACACCGCCGAGGCCGGCGACCGGCGGCTGCGCGTCGCCCTCGGCCCCGGCTCCGGCACGTACGGCGTCGGGCAGCCGCTGACCGCCCGGCTGTCCGACCCGGTCGCCGACCCGGCCGAGCGGGCCCTGGTGGAGCGCTCCCTGAAGGTCACCTCACGGCCCGCGGTGACCGGCTCGTGGACCTGGGTGGACGACCGCACCCTGCACTACCGGCCCCGCGGCTACTGGCCCGCGCACGCCACCGTGTCCGTGCGCTCCACCCTCCGCGGCGCCCGGGTGCGCCCCGGACTCTTCGGCGGCGCGACCCCGCCCATGACGCTGCGCACCGGCGACCGCGTGGAGGCCGTCACCGACGCCGCCGCGCACCGCATGACGGTGCTGCGCGACGGGCGTGTGGTCCGCGTGCTGCCGGTCACCACCGGCAAGTCCGGCTACGAGACCCGCAACGGCGTCAAGGTGATCCTGTCCCGTGAGGAGACCGTGCGCATGCGCGGCACCACCATCGGCATCTCCGAGAGCAGTGACGACTCCTACGACCTGCTGGTCCACTGGGCGGCGCGGCTGACCTGGAGCGGCGAGTACGTGCACGCCGCGCCCTGGTCGGTGGACTCCCAGGGGTACGAGAACGTCAGCCACGGCTGCACCGGCATGAGCACCGAGGACGCCCACTGGTTCTTCGAGACCACGCGCGTCGGCGACATCGTGCGGACGGTCAACAGCGGGGGCGCGACCATGACGCCCTTCGACAACGGCTTCGGCGACTGGAACGTGCCGTGGCGGCTGTGGCGGGCGAACAGCGCGCTGACGCCCCACCGGGCGGCCCCGGACGCCGCGGACGGGACCCGGTCGGCGAGGCTGCGCCCCGGCACCTGAGCCCCGCGCCCCCGGGACGGCAGCCCCGCGCCCCCGGGACGGTCCCCGTGGCCCCCGGGGCGCGGGCCACGCGGCGGTCAGCCGCCCACGGCCGCCGGGCGCCGGCGCAGCAGGTCCGCCAGGGCGTCCGCGAGGGCCACCGGGTCGACCGGGTGGGTCACCGCCGCGTCCGCCCGGCTCCACGTGGCCAGCCACGCGTCCTGGGGGCGGCCGATCAGCAGCAGCACCGGCGGGCAGCGGAAGATCTCGTCCTTGATCTGGCGGCACACGCCCATGCCGCCGGCGGGCACCGCCTCGCCGTCCAGCACGCACGCGTCCACGCCGCCCGCCTCCAGTGCGGACAGCACGGCGGGCAGGGTCGCGCACTCCAGGATCTCCACCGGCGGCACGTCGGCGGCGGGCCGCCGCCCGACCGCGAGCCGCACCTGCTCCCGGGTCCCCGCGTCGTCGCTGTAGACCAGCACCGTGGCCGTCGGTCGCATGGGCTCACACCTCCGCAGGACGCGCCCCGCGCCGCACCGGCGTGCGGCGGCGGGCGCGTACGGGCGACTTCACGACTTGCGATCCTGACGCGATGCTACCGCCGCGCGCCGCGCCCGGGCAGGGGGCGTACCCGGCCTTCCCCCGTTCGAGCGAACCGCGCCGCGGCCCGGACGAGCTGCGGCGACGCCGCGGACACTCCGAAGTGCACCCCCGGAGTGAGCACGAGATAAGCGACCGACATAATGTCGGTCGTGGCGACAGCAACGACAGTAGAAACCGGGCACGCGCACCCGTCGGTCAACCGGCCGAACCTGGTCAGCGTCGGGACCATCATCTGGCTGAGTTCCGAGCTGATGTTCTTCGCGGCGCTCTTCGCGATGTACTTCACCCTCCGTTCGGTGACGGGCGAAGAGCACTGGTCGGAGATGGCCGAGTCGCTGAACGTCCCGTTCTCCTCGGTGAACACGACGATCCTGGTGCTCTCCTCCCTCACCTGCCAGCTCGGTGTGTTCGCCGCCGAGCGCGGTGACGTGAAGAAGCTGCGCTTCTGGTTCGTGATCACGTTCATCATGGGCGCGGTGTTCATCGGCGGCCAGATCTTCGAGTACACCGAGCTGGTGAAGAAGGACGGCCTGTCGCTGTCCTCCGACCCGTACGGCTCGGTGTTCTACCTCACCACCGGCTTCCACGGCCTGCACGTGACGGGCGGGCTCATCGCCTTCCTGCTGGTGCTGGGACGCACGTACGCGGCCAGGAGGTTCACCCACCAGCAGGCGACGGCGGCCATCGTCGTGTCCTACTACTGGCACTTCGTCGATGTCGTCTGGATCGGTCTCTTCGCCACGATCTACCTGATCAAGTAAGCCGGTCCGCACCGGACCAACGTCCGCATCGCATCGACGCAAGAGATCCTGACACCGGGGTAATCCGTGAAAAAGCTCTCCGCACGACGGCGCCATCCCCTGGCCGCGCTCGTCGTCCTACTCCTCGCGCTGGCGGTCACCGGGGGGCTGTACGCCGCGCTCTCGCCCACCGAGGCGAAGGCCGAGGACACCTCCGCCCAGTCCCTCGCCATCGAGGAGGGCAAGAAGCTGTACGCCGTCGGCTGCCAGAGCTGCCACGGCACCGGCGGCCAGGGGACGTCGGACGGTCCGAGCCTGGTCGGTGTCGGCTCGGCCGCCGTGGACTTCCAGGTCGGCACCGGCCGGATGCCCGCCCAGCAGCCGGGCGCCCAGGTGCCGAAGAAGCGGAACATCTACTCCCAGTCGAAGATCGACCAGCTCGCCGCGTACATCGCCTCGCTGGGCGCGGGCCCGGAGAAGCCGTGGCGCGGCCAGTACGACCCGTCGGGCGCGGACATCGGCAGGGGCGGCGAGCTGTTCCGTACCAACTGCGGGCAGTGCCACAACTTCTCCGGCAAGGGCGGCGCCCTGACCAACGGCAAGTTCGCGCCCTCCCTCAAGGGCGTGTCCGACAAGCACCTCTACGAGGCCATGCTGACCGGGCCGCAGAACATGCCCTCCTTCCCCGACTCCACGCTGCCGGAGAAGGAGAAGAAGGAGATCATCGCGTACCTGAACGCGGTCAACGGCTCCAAGGCCGAAACCCCCGGTGGTCTGGAGCTCGGCGGCCTCGGCCCGGTGAGCGAGGGCCTGTTCGCCTGGGTGTTCGGCATGGGTGCCCTGATCGTCCTCACCATCTGGCTCGCCGCCCGTACCGCAAAGGCCAGGAAGTCATGAGCAGTCACGACATCTCGCAAGCACCGGAAGCGGAGGACAACCTCCCGCACGGGCACGGCACGGCGGCCGGAGGTGAGGTCGACACCGCCGAGAACCCGTTCGCGGACCCGGGCCCGCCGCCCCACGAGCACCGCGTCCAGGACATCGACGAGCAGGCCGCCCGGCGCTCCGAGCGCACCGTCGCCCTGCTGTTCACGGTCTCGATGCTGGCCACGGTCGCCTTCATCGCCTCGTTCGTGGCGCTGCCGGTCGACAAGATCATCTACGTCTTCCCGATCGGCCACATCAGCGCCCTGAACTTCGCGCTCGGCCTGACCCTCGGGCTCGCCCTGTTCGCCATCGGCGCGGGCGCGGTCCACTGGGCCCGCACCCTGATGTCCGACGTCGAGATCATCGACGAGCGGCACCCGATCGAGGCCGACGCCCAGACCCGGGCGAAGGTGTTCGCCGACTTCCAGGACGGCGCCGCCGAGTCCGGGTTCGGCCGCCGCAAGCTGGCCCGCAACACCCTGTTCGGCGCGCTGGCCCTGGTGCCGCTGTCCGGCCTGGTGCTGCTGCGCGACCTCGGCCCGCTGCCGGAGGACAAGCTGCGGCACACCGCCTGGCGCAAGGGCAAGCGGCTGATCAACCAGAACACGATGCAGGCGCTGCGGCCCGAGGACATCCCCGTCGGCTCCCTCACCTTCGCCATGCCCGAGGGGCTGGAGGAGGACGACCACGACTTCCAGGTGGAGATCGCCAAGGCGGCCCTGATGCTGATCCGGCTCCAGCCGGAGAACATCAAGGACAAGCGCGAGCTGGACTGGTCGCACGAGGGCATCGTGGCCTTCTCCAAGATCTGCACGCACGTCGGCTGCCCGATCAACCTGTACGAGCAGCAGACGCACCACGTCCTGTGCCCCTGCCACCAGTCGACGTTCGACCTCGCCGACGGCGGCCGGGTGATCTTCGGCCCGGCCGGCCACGCCCTGCCGCAGCTGCGGATCACCGTGGACGGCGAGGGGTACCTCGAAGCCATGGGCGACTTCGCCGAGCCCGTCGGCCCGGCCTTCTGGGAGCGCGGATGAGTACTGTGAGCGACACCCGGCGCCGGGACGGCAAGGCCCCCGCGGGTGAGCGGGTCGCCGACTGGGCCGACGGCCGGCTGGGCATCTACGGCCTGGCCAAGGCCAACATGCGCAAGATCTTCCCGGACCACTGGTCCTTCATGCTGGGCGAGGTCTGCCTCTACAGCTTCGTCATCATCATCCTCACCGGCGTCTACCTGACGCTGTTCTTCCACCCCAGCATGGAAGAGGTCACCTACCACGGCCCGTACGTGCCGATGCAGGGCGTGCGGATGTCCGAGGCGTTCAGCTCGACGCTCGACATCAGCTTCGAGGTGCGCGGCGGCCTGCTGGTCCGGCAGATCCACCACTGGGCCGCGCTGGTGTTCCTCGCCGGCATGTTCGTGCACATGATGCGGGTGTTCTTCACCGGCGCCTTCCGCAAGCCGCGTGAGGTCAACTGGCTGTTCGGCTGGCTGCTGTTCGTGCTCGGCATGTTCACCGGCTTCACCGGCTACTCGCTCCCCGACGACCTGCTGTCCGGCACCGGCCTGCGGTTCATCCACGGCGCGATCCTGTCCGTCCCGCTCGTCGGCACGTACATCGACTTCTTCCTGTTCGGCGGCGAGTTCCCGGGCGGCGACATCATCTCCCGGCTCTACCCGATCCACGTGCTGCTGCTGCCGGGCATCATGCTCGGCCTGCTGGTGGGCCACCTGATCCTGGTGTTCTTCCACAAGCACACGCAGTACCCGGGCCCCGGGCGCACCAACAAGAACGTCATCGGCATGCCGCTGCTGCCGGTGTACGTGGCCAAGGCGGGCGGCTTCTTCTTCCTCGTCTTCGGCCTGCTGGCGGCCCTCTCCGCGATCGCGACGATCAACCCGATCTGGGCCATCGGCCCGTACCGGCCGGACCAGGTGTCCACCGGCGCCCAGCCCGACTGGTACATGGGCTTCTCCGAGGGCCTGATCCGCGTGATGCCCGGCTGGGAGATCAGCGCGTGGGGCCACACGCTGGTGCTCGGCGTGTTCATCCCGCTGGCGGTCTTCCCGCTGGTGCTGCTGGCGATCGGCGTGTACCCGTTCATCGAGGCGTGGATCACCGGCGACAAGCGCGAGCACCACATCCTGGACCGCCCGCGCAACGCGCCCACCCGCACCGCGCTCGGCGTGGCCTGGCTGACGGTCTACTTCGTCCTGCTCGTCGGCGGCGGAAACGACCTGTGGGCCACCCACTTCCACCTGTCGATCAACTCGATCACCTGGTTCGTGCGGATCGCGTTCTTCGTCGCGCCGGTGCTGGCGTACCTCGTCACCAAGCGGATCTGCCTGGGCCTCCAGCGGCGCGACCGGGACAAGGTGCTGCACGGACGCGAGTCCGGCATCATCAAGCGGCTGCCGCACGGCGAGTTCGTCGAGGTGCACGAGCCGCTGTCGCAGGCGCAGCTGCACACCCTCACCCAGCACGAGCAGGCGCAAGCCTACGAGATCGGCCCCGAGGTCGACGAGAACGGCGTACGGCGCCGGATCACCCGCTCGCAGAAGCTGCGCGCGAAGCTCTCCAAGGGCTACTTCGGCGAGGGCAGCCAGATCCCCAAGCCGACGGCCGAGGAGTACCGGGAGATCACCAGCGGCCACGGCCACCACTGATCCCCTCCCGCCGCGAGGCTCCACCCCGGGGCCCCGGCCCGGACCCGCCACGGTCCGGGCCGGGGCCCCGGTGTTCTTCCGGCCGGGCGAACCTGTCCGCGATGCGGGCGGGCGGCCCACGGCGCCCGTACGCCGCTAGGCTGGGTGGCCGGCCCGGCCCGGGACGGCCCGGCCGGCATCACCGGTGCCACGCCGGACCGTGCCGTACGCACAGCGCGGGCCGCCGCCCGCCCGCGAGGCCCCCGCACGCCAGGAGGAGCGCGCCATGCACGAGGTGACCCCGGCCGGAGCCGGCAGCGACGCGACGGCCCGCAGCTGGGCCGACATCCTCGACGCCCTGCTGGCCGGCCGGGACCTCGGTGCGGACGACACCGCCTGGGCCATGGACCGCATCATGAGCGGCGAGGCGACGGACGCGCAGATCGCCGGGTTCGCGGTCGCGCTGCGCGCCAAGGGCGAGACCGTCGCCGAGATGTCCGGCCTGGTACGGGCCATGTACGCGCACGCCCGCCTGGTGGAGGTGCCCGGTCCCAGCGTCGACGTCGTCGGCACCGGCGGCGACCGCGCCAGGACCGTCAACATCTCCACCATGGCCGCGCTCGTCGTCGCCGGCACCGGCACGAAGGTCGTCAAGCACGGCAACCGCGCCTCCTCCTCCGCCAGCGGCTCCTCCGACGTCCTGCGGGAGCTGGGCGTCAACCTCGACGTGTCACCCGAACGGGTGGCGGCCGTCGCCGAGGAGGCGGGCATCACGTTCTGCTTCGCCCTCGCCCACCACCCCGCGCTGCGGCACGTCGCCTCCGCGCGGCGCGAGCTGGGGATCGCCACCCCGTTCAACTTCCTCGGCCCGCTGACCAACCCGGCCCGGGTGCGCGCCCAGGCCACCGGCGTGGCCGACGCCCGCATGGCGCCCATCGTCGCGGGCGTCCTCGCCGAGCGCGGCTCCAGTGCCCTGGTCTTCCGCGGCGACGACGGCCTGGACGAGCTGACCGTCACGGCCACCTCCCAGGTCTGGGAGGTACGGGACGGCGGCGTGCGGCAGCAGGCCTTCGACCCGCGCGAGGTGGGCCTGGACCTGGTGCCGGTGGCCGCGCTGCGCGGCGCCGACGCGGCGCACAACGCGGGCGTCGCACGGCGCCTGCTGGCCGGGGAGACCGGCCCGGTACGGGACGCGGTCCTGCTCAACGCGGCCGCGGGCCTGGTCGCGGCCGACCCGGACCCGGGCGACAAGCCGCTGGAGGAGCGCATCCGGGCCGGCATCGAGCGGGCGGCCGAGTCCATCGACTCGGGGGCGGCGGGCCGGACGCTGGAGCGGTGGGTCCGGGCCACGCGCGCGTAGGGCGGGCGCGGCAGGGAGTTCTCCCCGCCCCGCCCCTGCCCGCTTCCGGGGCCATGCCC
This sequence comes from Streptomyces sp. B1866, assembly GCF_031932565.1. NCBI lineage: Bacteria > Bacillati > Actinomycetota > Actinomycetes > Kitasatosporales > Streptomycetaceae > Streptomyces > Streptomyces sp. B1866. The sequence goes on along the minus strand of NZ_JAVSCF010000091.1, from coordinate 6,208 downwards.
TGGGCCCCCGGCCCGTTTGCGGCGAGACGTTCCGACGGGGTGTCAGGAGATCGGGACTCGGCTCGGCCTGGGCCGACGAGCCACGGCCGGCCGGGGGATTCCCCGCAGGTGGCAGGGCGTCGGCTCCAGCCGCCCGCCCGCGTGTCGGGCCACCACCCTCACGCGCGGGCGCGCTGTACGCCGCCTGGTCCGGCAGCGGCGCGCTCCGGGTGCGCGGCGGGGCAGGGGCCGCGGCGGCCTTGGGCGCGGCCGTGCGGGCCTGGCGTTCCGGGATGCGGACGGTGGTTGCGCGCGCGTACCCGACTGGCATAATCGGCTCCAGGTCACGAGTGACAGCGACTACGGCCCCGGCCCGCTGTCCGGCAACCCTCCGTCCGTGGCGGGGTGCCCCGGGTGATGACCAGGCCGTGGGCAGCGAGGTCCACGGCAAGCGCGGACCCCTCGCGAGACCAGGGGTCCTGGTGGTCGAGGGAGTGCGTACGTGATGCAGCGAATGCGCTAGGGCCGGTCGGCCCCTTTCACGCGTCTTCTGTACGGCCCGTGCGCCCCGCGCCGAGCCGCTTCCTTTCCTCTTCACGTCCGCGCCCGCGCCCAGGCCGCGCGGTCCGCGCCTTCGCGCGCCGCCCCGCCTCGTGTGCTCGTCCCACCGGGAGATCCCGCCATGTCCGCATGCCCTGCCGCCGCCGTCACCGCCGACCGTCCCGCCTCGTGTGCCACCGAAACCGCCACCGAAACCTTCACTGAAACCGCCGCCGCGACCGCCGGACCGCTCGACGCGCCGCTGCCCGTCCTGGGCGAGGACGTCCGCGTCCCGCTCGTCACCGGCGGAGAGGCCCCCTACGCCGCGCTGGACTACGCGGCCAGCGCGCCCGCCCTGCGCCGGGTGTGGGACGACGTGGCCGCCTACGCCCCGTACTACGGCAGCGTGCACCGGGGCGCCGGGTACCTGTCGCAGCTGTCCACCGACCTGTTCGAGGCCAGCCGGCGGCGGATCGCCGACTTCCTCGGCTGCCGCTCCGGCGACCACGTGGTCTTCACCCGCTCCACCACCGACTCGCTCAACCTCCTGGCGGCCGCGCTGCCGCACGGCACGCGCGTGTTCGTGTTCGAGACCGAGCACCACGCGGCGCTGCTGCCGTGGGCGCGGCGGGCGGACGTGACCGTGACCTACCTGCCCGCCCCGCGCTCGCCCCGGCAGGCGGTCGACGCCTTCCGGGCGGCGGTGGCCGGGCGTCCGGCGAGTCCCGCGCTGCTGTGCGTGACCGGCGCGTCCAACGTGACCGGGGAGCTGTGGCCGGTGCGGGAGCTGGCGGCCGCGGCGCGCGCGCACGGCGTGCGCGTCGTGCTGGACGCCGCGCAGCTCGCGCCGCACCACCCGGTGGACATCAGTGCCCTGGACGTCGACTGGGTCGCCTTCTCCGGGCACAAGCTGTACGCGCCGTTCGGCGCCGGCGTGCTGGCCGGCGCGGCGGACTGGCTGCGGGAGGCCGAACCGTACCTGGCGGGCGGGGGCGCGAGCCGGCGCGTGGCGCGCGCCGCCGACGGCGGCGTCGATGTCGAGTGGCACACCTCCGAGGCCCGGCACGAGGCCGGTTCGCCGAACGTCATCGGCGCGTACGCCATCGCCGCCGCCTGCAAGGCGCTGACCGAGGCGGGCCGGGAGCGGCTGGCCGCGCGCGAGCAGCGGCTGCTGGCGCGCCTGCGCGCGGGGCTGGCCGAGGTGCCCGGCGTGCGGGTGCTGTCGCTGTTCGGCGACGACGCGCCCCGGGTGGGCGTGGTGTCCTTCGTGGTGGCGGGCTGGAACAGCTCGCACCTGGCCGCCGCGCTGTCCGCCGAGTACGGCATCGGCGTGCGCGACGGCCTGTTCTGCGCCCACCCGCTGGTGCGCACCCTGCTGGACCACGCGCCGCAGGAGCCGGGGGAGTGCGGGGCCCCGGACGCGGCGCCGGGGGAGCGCGCCCTGAACGCCGTGCGCGTCAGCTTCGGCGCCGGCACCCCGGAGGAGCATGTCGAGCGGTTCGTGACGGCGGTGCGGGAGCTGGTCGAGCACGGGGCGCGGTGGAGCTACCGCACCGAGGCCGGGCGGTGCGTGCCGGAGGGCCGGAAGGCCGCCGACCTCTGACCGGGACGGCGCGGCGCGGGGAGCGCGCGGCCTACGCGTCCAGGCCGATCGCGAACGCCGCCTCCAGGTCGTGCCGCGAGTAGGTGCGGAAGGCGATGTGGGTCTCGGTCGCGACCACGCCGGGCAGCTTGCTGATCCGGCCCGGGATGACCTCCGCCAGGTCGTCGTGCCCCGCCACGCGGACCATGGCGAACAGGTCGTACGCGCCGGTGACCGAGTACACCTCGCTGACCCCGTCCAGGGCGGCGATCCGCTCGGCCAGCTCCGGGATCCGGTCCACGCTGGTCTTGATCAGCACGATCGCGGTGATCACGGCTGCCTCCCTCGCTCGCGCCCGGTGCGCGCCGTTACTCTAGGCGCTCGTTCCCCGGCCGGCCACGCCGGCCCGCGGCGCCCCTCCGTGCCCGCGCCGCCGGGCGCCGGAGGCGTCGGCCGCGTGCGCTGGCGGGTGCGCCGGAGCGCGGGCCGGACACGGCCGGGAGACCCTTACGGCTCGTCACGGGCCCCGGCCTAGGCCGTAGGGTTACAGGGGAGCCCAGACGTGCCCAGACAAGCCGAGGACGATGACACCATGGCCGTTCCCCTGCCGACCGAGACGACCCGCTGGCGCTGCACGCTGTGCGGCAACCTCACCCGGTTCGACGTCACCCGGTCCACCAAGGCCGTCGAGTACGTGCACCTGGACCTGGCCGGCGAGCCGCGCGTCGAGGACCGCGAGGTGGTCAGCGAGACGATCGAGTCGGTGCGCTGCCGCTGGTGCAACACGGTCGACCAGATCGAGCTGGTCGACCGGCCGGGAGCGGGCGCGAGCGCGTGAAATACGGAGCGTGACGCGTGGTGGAGCGGACGGGCGGCCCGGAAGCGGCCGGTGACGCCGGCGGCGGCGCCGAAGCCCTCGGCCACCCCCTGCCCGAAGGCGTGCGGCGGCGGGTCGTGGCGCTGGTCGCGGACGCCTTCGGCGGCCTGACCTTCGCCGAACTTCCGCCCGCTCTGCGGCAGTACGCCCGTTTCACCCCTACGCGCCGGGCGAAGTTCGCGGGCAACGCCATGGCGGCCGCCGTGGAGTCCGACCCGGTCTTCCGGCAGCGGGTCGCGAGCCGGCTGCGGGAGAGCGAGGCCGAGCTGGCCGAGGCCATCGAGGGCGGGTCGCCGCCCGCGGCCGCCGATCCGCTGGACGTGGCGGCGGTGGCGTACGTGCTGCGGCCGGCGGGCTGGGTGAAGCTGGTGGAGGCCGCGGGCGAGGAGGCGCAGCGCGCGTCCGCCGAGCGGGCCGGCGAGGAGGCGGAGCGCGAGCTGAAGCGGCTGCGGCAGGAGCTGGCGCAGGCCCGGGCCGAGGGGCGCGGCGAGGTGGAGCGGATGCGCGCCGAGTTGGAGGCGGCGCGCAAGGAGGCGGACGTGCTCCAGCGCAAGCTGCGCGCCGCGCACAGCGACGTCAAGCGCGGCGAGGCGGCGCTGCGCAGGGCCGAGTCCGAGCTGGCCGGCGAGCGGTCCGCGGCCGACGCCCGGCTCGCGGTGGCCGAGGGCGAGGCGCGGCGGCTGCGCGGCCGGCTGGCGGAGGTGGAGGCGGCGCTGGAGGCGAACCGCCGCGCGGTGCGCGAGGGGCGCAGCGTGGTGGACATGCGGGCCCGGCTGCTGCTGGACACGGTGCTGGAGGCGGCCCAGGGGCTGCGCCGGGAGCTGGCGCTGCCGCCCGCGTCCGTCCGCCCCGCGGACACCGTGGACGCGCTGGAGCCGGGGCGGATGACGCCGAAGGACATCGCCACGCGGGCGCTGTCGGAGACCGACCCGGCGCTGCTGGACCAGCTGCTCGCGCTGCCGCAGGCACACCTGGTGGTGGACGGCTACAACGTCACCAAGACCGGCTATCCCACGATGCCGCTGGAGAAGCAGCGGCTGCGGCTGCTGGGGGGTCTGGCGATGCTCGCGGCGCAGACGGGCGCGGAGGTGACGTGCGTGTTCGACGGCGCGGAGCTGGCGGCGCCGGTGCTGCTGGCCCCGCCGCGCGGGGTGCGGGTGCTGTTCAGCAAGCCGGGCGTGACCGCGGACGAGCTGATCCGGCAGCTGGTGCGGGCCGAGCCGCCCGGCAGGCCGGTGGTCGTGGTCTCCGCGGACCGCGAGGTGGCCGACGGGGTGGCGCGGGCGGGGGCCCGGCCGGTGGCGTCGCTGCTGCTGCTGAAGAGGTTGGCCCGTACATGAGGTGACGCTGTGACCCTTGTGACGTCAGCGTACGGTGAGGTTACGATCACTTACAGTGTGATAATTGTAAAAGATGCGCGTACAGACCCGGATTTTTCGCAAGGGGATTTGAAGGGATCACGGGCGGGTCACTAAGGTCGGCTCGAACCGCCGCGAGGTTGATCATCCATCGGGGATGTCAGCGGAGGTACCGCCGAGTCCGTGGCGCGTCGCACGGAGCCGGGGTGAGCTTTCCGACCCGGTAGGCGGCTGGAGGAAGAAGGAGCTCGCCTTCGTGGCGTCCCACCGTCGACCCAAGCAGCCGAGCCGCACGCGTGTGTCCGTCCTGACCGCCACCGCGGCAGCGGCCGTCGCCCTCACCTCCCAAGCCGCCCACGCCGACCCCAGGACGACCAAGAAGGACGTCAAGGAGCAGGTCGACAAGCTCTACGAAGAGGCGGAGCAGGCCACCGAGAAGTACAACGGGGCCAAGGAGAAGCAGGACCAGCTGCAGAAGCAGGTCGCCGACCTCCAGGACAAGGTGGCGCGCGGTCAGCAGGAGCTGAACGACCTGCGCGACAGCCTCGGCGCCATGGCCACCGCGCAGTACCGCACCGGCGGCATAGACCCGTCCGTCCAGCTCCTGCTGTCCTCCGACCCCGACAGCTACCTCGACAAGGCGTCCGCGCTCAGCCAGTTGAGCGGCAAGCAGGCCGAGGCGCTGCGGAAGATCGGCGACCGGCAGCGGGTCCTCAGGCAGCAGCGCGAGGAGGCGGCCGGCAAGCTGGACGACCTCGCCGCCACCCGCAAGGCGCTCGGCGAGAAGAAGAAGGAGATCCAGGGCAAGCTCGCCAAGGCCCAGAAGCTCCTCAACACCCTCACCGCCCGGGAGCGCGCGGAGCTCGACCGGGCCTCGCAGCGCGCCAGCCGCTCGGAGTCCCGCCCGGACCTGGGCCAGGACGTGCCCGACTCGCAGCGCGCCGCCGCCGCGCTCGCCGCGGCCCAGTCGAAGATAGGCTCCCCGTACGTGTGGGGCGCGACCGGCCCGACCGCCTTCGACTGCTCCGGGCTCACCTCCTGGGCGTACGCGCAGGCGGGCGTCCAGATCTCCCGCACCTCGCAGTCGCAGGCGGGCGACGGCGTGCGCATCGGCCGCAGCCAGCTCAAGCCCGGCGACCTGGTGCTCTTCTACGGCGACCTGCACCACGTGGGGCTGTACGCGGGCAACGGCCAGGTCCTGCACGCGCCGCGCACCGGCACCACGGTCCGCTACGAGTCGATCAACAACATGCCGTTCATGTTCGGCGTGCGCATCTGACTCCCGGCCCGCGCCCCTTCCTCTGACGGCCCGTCGGCCGTCCGCACGGCCCGCCTCCCTTCCGGCGTCGCCGTGCCGCGCGCCTCACTCTCCCCGGTGACAGCGGGAACTCTCGCTTGACGACCGCCCCGTCGGTGACCTGCGGGTTGCCACGGGGCGTCAGCGTCTGCCCGCGAGGCGGTCCTTGGCCCCGCCCCGGCCCGCCGCTACTGTCTGCCGCGCGATTTCCGGCCCGTCGCTCCTGTCCGCGGCGCGATTCCGGCCCGCCCCGGTGCGCGGCGCGGCAGGATGCCACCCGGCGCCACCCCGCGCCGCCCGGCGTCCCTCCCGGTGCCTCACCGGCGGGACGCCCGCGGGCGTCCCGCCGGGCGTCCTGGCGGCGGACGGCGGTGTACGGCGATCGCCCGGCAGCGTTCGACGCCGCTCGGCACCGCTGGACAACGCCGGACCAACGCCGGACAACACGGAAGGGAGTGCGGCCTGCCGTGGCGCGCCACCGTCGATCCCCGCGGCCCGGAGCCGACCGGGTGCCCCGGGCCGCCCGGGCCACCGTCCTGGCCGCGGCGGCCGCGGTCGCCGCCGCCGCGCTGGCG
>NZ_JAVSCF010000090.1:0-22248 GCF_031932565.1 Streptomyces sp. B1866 | reverse complement strand
CCGAGCACGGATCCGGTGCGCAGCACCCGGGTGATCCGGTCGTAGGAACTCGGTGCGACGGAGGGGGCGTTCGCCACGAAGGTGCCGCGCCGCGAGGTGACGATGTAGCCCTCCACCTGTAGGTGGTCGAGACTGCGACCGAGGGTGGCGACGGCGACTCCTTCCTGCTTCGCCAGTTCGCGGACAGGCGGCAGCTTCGCGCCTTCCTCCAACTCGCCGTCGAGGATGCGGCGACGGATGCGCTCCGCGATCTGCATGTACGGCGGTTGCCGGTCCGGCTCGGGCATGTGTCCCCTCCCTGTGCACTAGGTCACTGGTGAGTGTACTAGTACACAACGCGGGCGTACATGCGTCGCGCCCGCCTCCCCTTGCCTGTATGACCTAGGACGCGATAGTTTCTGACCTAGGACATGCGCGGGAGTCCGCAGCAACGTCCTGGCCAGCGCGCGCGAAACGGAGAGACCCCGGCGACCGTCCCACCGGCCCCGGGGCATGGCCCTCAACCGCTTGGAGGTTGACGACGTGTTTCAACGTATCGCGGGCTACTTGGGGGCGCTGATGCGCCTCTTACTGCCCCCAGTGCGGCGTCACCGAACGACCGGAACCGGTGCCCGCGTTCTGATTCCCGGCGAGCGACCGCGCCACGGCGTACGGCACGCCACCATCCAGACCGCGATCAGCACGCGACGGAAGGGCGGCGGGAGGTGACCCGTACAACNATCCAGACCGCGATCAGCACGCGACGGAAGGGCGGCGGGAGGTGACCCGTACAACAGCTGGAGCCCTGGCCTCGGCAGGCCCGGTCGGGGATGAGGCGCCAGCTGCCGCAAGGGGCGCCACCCCCGCACAGCGGGCAGCGCTGACCTGGGGACCGAGGCAGGCGCCCGTTCCGTACATCAACCCCGTGGACCGAGGAACGGATCGCCGTGCGGTCGCTCACCGTCCGCCGCGACGGCACGGGGCTGTGCTACGGCGACGAATCTCCGGCCGACCGGGACGCACACGGCGTGCTGTGGAGCCGCCTCACCGAGGCGCCGGGCCTGGGGAAGCCCGACTTCCGCGCCGTCCACCCGGCCCGCCAGCGCCGGGCCGCGCTGAACGGGCTGTGCCAGGTGTGCGGTGGCCCCGCGAGCCGGACCGCCCGGGGATGGCTGTTCCTCTTCCCTCACCCCGGCCCCGACACGCTGTCGCCCGACTGGCCGGAGGGCGTGCTCTGCCCGAAACCACCGGTCTGCGTCCTGTGCGCCGACACCGCCCTGCGGCACTGCCCGCACCTGACCGCTCCCGTCGCCGTCAGGTCCCGAAAGCCCCGTCCGCGCGGGGTCTACGGCGACGGCTACCTCCCCGGCCCGGACGGACGGCTGCTGCGCGTCCCCAGCGACGGCTACCTCCCCTACGGCCATCGGGACAGCCGGTGGTTCCTCGCGACCCAGCTCGTGCTCGAACTGCGCCGCTGCACTGTGGTCGATCTCGCGTCGGACATCGTCGGCTGACTGTCACCCGACGGGGCCGACGGCCGGGGCCCAGCTCACGCGCACGCCAACGACACGCGGCCCCCACCGGCCGGTGGGACCGATGGGGGCCGCGCCCTTCGCGGGGCTCCAGTATGACTGGTATGACCAGTTGTGGACGTAAGACGGAACGAAGGATTCCGTAAATTTGTCGGACGGCGTCGGACAGCGGGGGTCAGTGGTTCCGAGGGAAGCCCAGGTCGACCCCGCCGACCTCCGCCGGATCGGGCCACCGGGTGGTGACCACCTTGCCCCGCGTGTAGAAGCGCACGCCATCGGGGCCGTAGACGTGCAGGTCGCCGAAGAGGGAGTCCTTCCAGCCGCCGAAGGAGTGGTAGCCGACCGGGACCGGGATGGGGACGTTGACGCCGACCATGCCCGCCTCCACCTCCAGCTGGAAGCGGCGGGCGGCGCCTCCGTCGCGGGTGAAGACGGCCGCGCCGTTGCCCCACTTCGAGCCGTTGATCAGCGCGATCGCCTCGTCGTACGTCTCCGCGCGCACCACGCACAGCACCGGGCCGAAGATCTCGTCGCGGTAGGCGTCGGCGTCCACCGGCACCCGGTCCAGCAGCGAGACGCCGAGGAAGAAGCCGTTCTCGTGGCCCGGGACGGTCAGGCCGGTGCCGTCGACCACCACCTCGGCGCCCTGCGCGGCGGCCCCGCGCACGTACGAGGCGACCTTGGCGCGGTGCTCGGCGGTGATCAGCGGGCCCATCTCGGAGGCCGGGTCGGTGCCGGGGCCGATGCGCAGGGCCGCCGCGCGCTCGGCGATCTTCTTGACCAGCTCGTCGCCCGCCGCGCCCACCGCGACCACCACCGACACCGCCATGCAGCGCTCGCCCGCCGAGCCGTACGCCGCGCTGATCGCGTTGTCGGCGGCGAAGTCCAGGTCGGCGTCGGGCAGCACCAGCATGTGGTTCTTGGCGCCGCCGAGGGCCTGTACGCGCTTGCCGTGCGCGACGGCCCGGGACTGGATGGCGCGGGCGATCGGCGTGGAGCCGACGAAGCTGACGGCGGCCACGTCCGGGTGGTCCAGCAGCCGCTCGACGGCCGTCCGGTCGCCGTTGACCACGTTCAGCACGCCGTCCGGCAGGCCCGCCTCGGCGGCCAGCTCGGCCACCCGCAGGGCGGCGGACGGGTCCTTCTCGCTGGGCTTGAGCACGAAGGTGTTGCCGCACGCGACGGCCAGCGGGAACATCCACAGCGGCACCATGGCCGGGAAGTTGAACGGCGTGACGCCCGCGACCACACCCAGCGGCTGGCGCAGCGAGGCCACGTCCACGCGGGTGGACACCTGCGTGGACAGCTCGCCTTTCAGCAGCGCCGGGATGCCGCAGGCCAGTTCCACGACCTCCAGGCCGCGCGCCACCTCGCCGAGCGCGTCGGCGTGCACCTTGCCGTGCTCGGCGGTGATCAGCCGGGCGATCTCGTCGCGGCGCGCGTCCAGCAGCTCGCGGTAGCGGAAGAGCACCGCGGTGCGCGCGGCCAGGGACGCGGTGGACCAGGAGGCGTACGCGTCCCGGGCGGCGGCCACCGCCGCGTCCACCTCCCCGTCGGACGCGAACGCCACCCGCGTGGTCTGCTCGCCGGTCGCCGGGTCGTACACCGGTCCGTAGCGGCCGGAGGCGCCCTCGGCGGCCCGGCCCCCGATCCAGTGGTTGACGGTCTTCATCACGCGCCTGCCTTTCGTATCGAGGGGTCGGGGGCTTCACAGGTGGCGGCGGCGGGTCGCGGCCCGGCGTTCGTACGCCTCGCGCGCCGCCACCGCCGCCGGGCGGTCGGCCACGGCCGCCACGGGCACGTCCCACCACGCCTGCGCGCCCGGCAGCTCCGGGCCCGGCGGCGCGGTCTCGACGTACACGCAGGTGGGCCGGTCGGCCGTACGGGCGGCGGCGAGCGCGGCGCGCAGCTCGCCGACGGTGGCCGCGCGCAGCACGGCCATGCCCAGCGACGCGGCGTTGGCCGCCAGGTCGACGGGCAGCGGGTCGCCGGTGTACGTGCCGTCGGCGGCCCGGAAGCGGTAGGCGGTGCCGAAGCGCTCGGCGCCGACCTGCTCGGACAGGCCGCCGATGGACGCGTACCCGTGGTTCTGGAGGAGTACGACCGTGATGTTCACGCCCTCCTGCACGGCGGTGACCAGTTCGGTGGGCATCATCAGGTACGTACCGTCGCCGACCAGCGCCCACACCGGGCGGTCCGGGGCGGCCAGCCGGACGCCGAGTGCGGCGGGGATCTCGTAGCCCATGCACGAGTAGCCGTACTCCACGTGGTACTGGTACGGGGACCGGGCGCGCCACAGTTTGTGCAGGTCGCCGGGGAGGGACCCGGCCGCGTTCACGATCACGTCGTCGTCGCCGACGACCGCGTCCAGCGCGCCGAGCACCTGCGCCTGGGTGGGCCGGGCGGCCGGGTCGGGCGCGGCGTAGGCGGCGTCGACCCGCCGCTCCCAGCGCTCCTTGGCCGTCCGGTAGGCCGCCTCGTACGCGGCGTCGACGCGGTGGCCCGCGAGCGCGGCGGTGAGGGCTTCGAGCCCGGCGCGGGCGTCGGCGACCAGGGCGGTGGCGGCGAGCTTGTGCGCGTCGAAGGACGCGATGTTGAGGTTCAGGAAGCGGACGGCCGGGTCGGCGAAGAGGGTCGCGGAGGCGGTGGTGAAGTCGGTGTAGCGGGTGCCGACGCCGACGACCAGGTCGGTGGCGCGGGCCAGGTCGTTCGCCACCGCCGTGCCGGTGTGCCCGACGCCGCCCACCTCGGCCGGGTGGTCGTGGCGCAGCGCGCCCTTGCCCGCCTGGGTGGCGGCGACCGGGATGCCGGTGGCGTCGGCGAACGCGCGCAGCGCGGCCTGCGCGCCGCTGTGCCGCACGCCGCCGCCCGCGATCAGCAGCGGTCGGCGCGCGGCCCGTACGGCGCGGGCGGCGTCGGCGAGCGCGGCCGGGTCGGGCGCGGGGCGGCGCACCGGCCACACCCGGTCGGCGAAGAAGTCCTCCGGCCAGTCGTGGACCTCGGCCTGCACGTCCTGCGGCAGGGCGAGGGTGACGGCGCCGGTGGCGGCCGGGTCGGTCAGCACCCGCACGGCCTGGAGCGCGGCGGGGACCAGCGCCTCGGGCCGGACGATCCGGTCGAAGTAGCGGGAGACCGGCCGCAGGCAGTCGTTGACGGACACGTCGCCCGCGTACGGGACTTCGAGCTGCTGGAGTACGGGGTCGGCGGGGCGGGTGGCGAAGGTGTCGCCGGGCAGCAGCAGGACGGGCAGGTGGTTGATCGTAGCCAGGGCGGCGCCGGTGACGAGGTTGGTGGCGCCGGGGCCGATGGACGTGGTGACGGCGTGCGTGCTGAGGCGGCCGGACTGGCGGGCGAAGCCGGTGGCCGCGTGCACCATGGCCTGCTCGTTGCGGCCCTGGAGGAAGGGGAGGGCGGGAGCCGGTCCGGGCGGGTCCGATCCGTACGGGCCGGGCGGGCCCGCCGCGCCGGACTCCAGCAGGGCCTGGCCGAGGCCCGCCACGTTGCCGTGGCCGAAAATGCCCCAGCAGGCGGCGATCAGGCGGCGGCGGTGCCCGTCGCGCTCGGTGTACTGGCGGGCCAGGAACGCCACCAGCGCCTGGGCCACGGTGAGCCGCCGGGTCGGACTCGGCGTCCGCTGGGCTGTCGGCTCGGGCGTCACGGGGTCCCTCCGGGTGCGGTGTACAGCGGCAGGCGCGGGTCGGCGGGCAGGTCGGGCCAAGTCGCGCGGATCCACGCGTGGTCGGGGTGGTCGCGGATGAGCCAGGCACGCTCGGCGCCCGGACCGGCCATGACGTTGAGGTAGTACAGGTCGTGTCCGGGTGCGGCGATGGACGGGCCGTGCCAGCCGTCGGGGATGAGGACGGCGTCGCCGGTGCGGACCTCGGCGAGCACGTCGGTGTTCCGGCCCCGGCCGGACGGGGAGACGCGCTGGTAGGCGACGCCCTCGGTACGGGGGGCCGGTCCGCCGGAGGCCGGTCCTCCGCGGGCCGGGGCGCTGGGGGCCGGGGCGATCTCGAAGTAGTAGATCTCTTCCAGGCGCGACTCCTCGCCCGGCCGGTCCTCGTCGTGCTTGTGCGGCGGGTAGGACGACCAGTTGCCGCCCGGCGTGAGCACCTCGACGGCGATCAGCCGGTCGCAGGCGAAGGTGTCCGCGGCGGCGAAGTTGTTGACCTGGCGGGAGCAGGTGCCGGTGCCGCGCAGCTCGACGGGCACGTCCCGCGCGGGCCCGTACCGGGCGGGCAGCCGCCGCTCGCAGCGCGCCCCGGCGAGCGCGAACCGGCCGCCCCCGCCGCTGGCGACGGTGGCGTGCGCGTCGCGCGGCACGTACGCGAAGTCGGTGACCGCGGCGAAGACACTGTCCCGGCCGTGCAGGTCGAAGGTCTCGCCGCCGTCGGCGTGCGGGTTGACCAGCACCGTGCAGGCGCCGCTGAGCGGCAGCACGATCCACTCGGCGGTGCCCGTGGCGAAGGTGTGCGCGCCGCCGGGCGGCAGGGTCAGCACGCGCAGGCAGGAGCGGTCCCAGCCGGCCAGGCCGGGGTCGATGTCCACGGCGTACGGGCCGCTCGCGGCCCTGCCCGCCGGGAGGTGGAAGCGCTCGCCGGTCATGCCCGGCTCCTCTCGCCGTTCACCGCGGTCGTGTGGGGGTGGGGGCCGGCGCGGTCCCGGTGGTCCCGTAGCAGCATTCCCCTCCGCTCCCGGCCGTCCCACCTCGATCGCGGCGGGGCCGTTCGTCGCAGCGGGCGGCGGGGGCCGGGGGCCTGTTCGTCGCGGAGCGCGGCGGCTCACAGCAGGCTCACGGCCGTGTCGACGGCCTCCGCCACCCCGCCCCGCGCCGGGTACAGCAGCGACCGGCCCACGACCAGGCCCCGCACGGTGGGCAGCCGCAGGGCCTTGCGCCAGCTCTCGTACGCCGCCTCCTGCGTGCCGGGCGCGGCGGAGACGTCGCCGCCGAGCAGCACGGCGGGCAGCGTGGAGGTCTCCATGACGGCGGCCATGTCGTCGGGGTTCTCGGTGACCGGCACCTTCAGCCAGGTGTACGCGGACGTGCCGCCCAGCCCGGAGGCGACGGCGATGGCCGTGGTGACCGCCTCCGCGCTCAGGTCGTTGACGACCCGGCCGCCGGTGCGACGGCACAGGAACGGCTCGACGAAGACCGGCAGCCGCAGCCGGGCCATGGCGTCGACGGTCCGGGCGGCGGCGAGCAGGGTGGCCGCCGAGCCGGCGTCGGCGTAGTCCACGCGCAGCAGCAGCTTGCCCGCGTCGAGGCGCAGCCGGGCTATGTCCCGGGGGCGGTGGCCGGTGAACCGGTCGTCCAGCTCGAACGCGGCCCCGGCCAGCCCGCCGCGGTTCATCGAGCCCATGGCGACCTTGCCGTCCAGGGCGCCGAGCAGCAGCAGGTCCTCCAGGATGTCGGCGGTGCCGAGCACGCCGTCCACGCCCCGCCGGGACAGCGCGAGGCACAGCCGCTCCAGCAGGTCGGCCCGGCTCGCCATGGCCAGCCGCCGGCCGCCGACGGCGAGCGCGCCGCGCGCCGGGTGGTCGGCGGCCACGATCAGCAGCCGGCCGCGGCCGTCCAGCAGCGGGCGGCGGGGGCGGCGGGCGGCCGCCTCGGCGATGGCCTCGGGGTGCCGGCTGCGGACGGTGACGAGGTCGGAGATGCTGATGCTCATGGGGTTCCTCGCGTTCGCGCTCGGTGGGCTCGCTCGGTCGTCACTCGGTCGCCGCTCGGTCGCCTCGGGCGTCTGGGCCTGGGGGTCCTGTCGGTCGTCGGGCCGTCCGGCCGCTGCTGTCGGCCGGGCCCGGGGCCATGCGGGTCCGGCGGCCCGCTCACACGGCCGGGGCGGCCGGGCCCGCCGCGGCGAGCAGGGCCGTCACCTCGGCGTCGGTCGGCATCGCGGAGGAGCAGGCCAGCCGGGAGGCGACGATGGCGCCGGCGGCGGCCGCGTAGCGCAGGACGCGCTCCAGGTCCCAGCCGGCCAGCAGGCCGTGGCACAGCGCGCCGCCGAAGGCGTCGCCCGCGCCGAGGCCGTTGACGACCTCGACGGGCACGGGCGGCACCTCCGCGTACGAGCCGTCCCGGCCCGCGGCGAGCACCCCGCGCGGGCCCTGCTTGACCACGGCCAGCTCCACGCCCGCCGCCAGCAGGGCCCGCGCGCAGGCCGCGGGCTCGCGCAGGCCGGTGGCGACCTCGCACTCGTCCAGGTTGCCGACGGCGACGGTGGCGTGCCGCAGCGCCTCGGCGTAGTCGGCGCGGGCCCGCGCCGGGTCGGACCAGAACACGGGCCGCCAGTCCAGGTCGAAGACGGTCGGGCCGCGCCGGGCGCGCGCCGCCAGGGCGGCGAGGGTGGCTGAGCGGCTGGGCTCGGCGCACAGCCCGGTGCCGGTCGTCCAGAAGATCCGGGCGGCGCGGACGGCGTCGTAGTCCAGCTCGTCGGGGTGGATCTCCAGGTCGGGGGCCTTGGGGTAGCGGTAGAAGTACAGCGGGAAGTCGTCGGGCGGGAAGATCTCGCAGAAGGTGACCGGGGTGGGGTACGCCTCGACCGGCGTGACCCACCGGTCGTCCACCCCGAAGTCACGCAGCGCGGCGTGGACGTAGTCGCCGAACGGGTCGGCGCCGGTGCGGGTGATCACGGCCGTACGGCGGCCGAGGCGGGCCGCGGCGACGGCCACGTTGGTCGGCGAGCCGCCCAGGAACTTGCCGAAGGTCTCCACGCGCGCCAGCGGCACACCGCCTTGCAGGGGGTAGAGGTCCACGCCGATCCGGCCCACCGTGATCAGGTCGTACGGGTCGTGCGGCTCACTCATGCGTGCCCCTCTCGGCAGGACGCGGTTCACCGGCCGGGTCGGCTCGGGCGCCGCGGCGGCGGCCGGGCCCGTCGACCTCTTCAGGTCTAAGGGTCCCCCGAGCAGCTGTCAAGCATTTGTCCTTACATAAGGACGTCCCACAAGGGCGCTGGCCCGGGCGGTCCGCCCGGGCCGCCTCCCGGCCAGGCGTCCCGCGCGCGGGCACCTGTCCCCGGCAGTCTCACCCCAGCACTCCCCCCGCAGAGCCATTACGTCCTGATGTCATGACGAGATATTGACCGGGCGCTGCCCGACCGGTGAAGCTGCCGCACACTGACACGACAGGCCCCTTCACGCGCGGGCCCGCTCCGCCCGCGCCCGCACCGCGTCCCGCCCGCCCGTGTCCACCCCCGCGTCCGCCCCGTGACCGCCCCCGTGCCCCCCGTGCCCGCCGCCGCGTCCGCCGCCGAGGACGGCGGGCGAAGACCGGCGGGCGAGAACCGGCGAGAGGAGACCCCGCCATGACCGCCGCCTCCGGACCCGGACCCGTACCCCCGGCCGGGGCCGCGCCCAGGGCCGTACCCGGGGACGTACCCACGGCCGTACCCGGCGCCGCGCCCGGAGACCTGCCCGGGAACGGGCCTGTCCCGGGGCCCGCGGCCGCCGCCGCGCCGGCGCGGCTGCCCGGCCCCGGCCGCCTGCGGGTCGGCTCGGCGCCCGACTCCTGGGGCGTGTGGTTCCCCGACGACCCCTGCCAGGTGCCCTGGCGGCGCTTCCTGGACGAGGTCGCGCAGGCCGGCTACGAGTGGATCGAGCTGGGCCCGTACGGCTACCTGCCCACCGACCCGGCCCGCCTGGCCGAGGAGACCGGGCGGCGCGGGCTGCGGGTCTCGGCGGGCACGGTGTTCGCCGCGCTGCACCGCGGCCCCGCCGTCTGGGACGCCACCTGGCGGCACGTCGCCCAGGTGGCCGAGCTGACCCGGGCCATGGGCGCCGGCCACCTCGTCGTCATCCCCGCCTTCTGGCGCGACGACAAGACCGCCGAGCTGATCGAGAGCCCGCGGCTGAGCGCGGAGCAGTGGCGCCACCTGGCCGCGGGCCTGGAGCGGCTGGGGCGCGAGGTGCGCGAGCGGTACGGGCTCGGCGTGGTGGTCCACCCGCACGCCGACACGCACATCGACACCGAGGAGAACGTCGTACGCCTCCTGGACGCCACCGACCCCGCCCTGGTCAACCTGTGCCTGGACACCGGCCACTACGCCTACTGCGGCGGGGACAGCGTCCGGCTCATCGAGACGTACGGCGAGCGGATCGGCTACCTCCACCTCAAGCAGGTGGACCCGGCCGTGCTCGCCGAGGTGATCCGGGACGGGGTGCCGTTCGGGCCCGCGGTGCGGCGCGGCGTGATGTGCGAGCCGCCGCGCGGCGTGCCCGCGCTGGAGCCGGTGCTGGCCGCGGCGAGCCGGCTGGACGCCGACCTGTTCGCCATCGTGGAACAGGACATGTACCCCTGCCCGCCCGACCGGCCCCTTCCGATCGCCGAGCGCACCCGCCGCTTCCTGCGCTCCTGCGGCGCGTAACCCTGACAACAGCTGAACGCGGCCCGCCCGACCCCGTACGAACCCGACCCGCACGAACCCGACCGTACGAACCCGACCCCGTACGAACGAGAGAGGACACCGAACGACCATGACGCAGCACGGGACGCTGGGGGTGGCCGTCATCGGCGCCGGCCGGATGGGCGCCGACCACGTCCGCCGCCTACACGAGGTGACCAGCGGCGCGCGCGTGGCCGCCGTGGCCGACGTGGACGCCGAGCGGGCCAAGGCCGCCGCGGACGGCGTCGAGGGCTGCCAGCCGTACACCGACCCGGCCGCCGCGATGGCCTGCCCGGAAGTCGGCGCGGTGCTCATCGCCTCGCCCGGACCGGCGCACGAGGCGGCGCTGCTGGCCGCCCTGGAACGCGACCTGCCCGTGCTGTGCGAGAAGCCGCTCACCCCGGACGCCGCCGCCGCGCTGCGCGTGCTGCGGGCCGAGCAGCGGTGCGGGCGGCGGCGGGTCCAGGTCGGCTTCATGCGCCGGTACGACGCGGAGTTGCAGGAGCTGAAGGCGCTGCTGGACGCCGGCGAGCTGGGCCGGCCGCAGATGCTGCACTGCCGGCACCGCAACGCGTCGCTGCCCGCCTTCTTCACCGAGCAGATGCTCATCAACGACTCGGTGGTGCACGAGATGGACCAGGTCCGGTGGCTGCTCGGCCAGGAGATCGCGGCGGTGACCGTGCTGCGCCCGCCGCGCCCGTACGCCCCCGGCGCGCTGCGCGACCCGCAGCTGGTGGTCTTCGAGACGGACGGCGGCGTGCTGGTCACCGTGGAGATCCACCCGGCCTGCGGCTTCGGCTACCAGGTGCAGGCCGAGGTGGTCTGCGAGCGGGGCACCGCGCGGGTGGGCGACGCGCACGGCCTGCTGGTCAACCGCGCGGGCCGGTGGGGCGGCGGGATCGCCCCGGACTACGTGGCGCGCTTCGCGACCGCGTACGACCGCCAGGTGCAGGCGTGGGTGGACGCGGCCCGGTGCGGCGAGGCCGTGGGCCCCAGCGCGTGGGACGGGTACGCCGCCGCGGCCGTCTGCGAGGCGGGGCTGCGGGCCCAGGCGACCGGGGAGCGCACGCCCGTGGAGCTGGCCGAGCGGCCGGCGCTGTACGGCTGAGCACCGTCCGGCAGCGGCCGAGGTCGCCGAGGTCGCCGCGGTGGCACCTCGTCACTCTCCTGTCACGTCCGTCACGCTTACGCGGGCGATCCGTCACAGGCGTTCAACAGCTCCCGCCTCGCGATCACTGAGCGTCGCCCCGTGGGCACAGGCTGGTTGATCAGCACAGCCGCGCCGCGCCCACCGGCCCTCACGGGTGGTGGGCGCGGCGCCTGACGGAAGGCGTCGAGACATGCCCGATCGCAAACTCTGGTCCTACCGCGAGATCGCCGCGCACATCGGCGTACAGGTCGAGACGGTGCGCTCCTACCGCAAGCACGAACTGCTGCCGCCCCCTGACCACGTGGAGAGCGGCAAGCCGTACTGGCATGCCGACACCATCCGGGCCTGGGCGGCCCGCCGTCCGGGCAACCGCTCCCGGCGCGCGCGCGAGGACTAGGGCCGCACCTGGCCCGCGGCCCACGGGGCGCCGCCGCCGCGGGTTCGCGGGCCGGTCCGCCGGGCCTCGTACCGCCGGCGCGGCGGTACGAGGCCCGGCGCGCGTCTGAGCTGCCGCGATGCGGCGGCCGGGTGGCGTGCCGGAGCCGCCCGGCCGTGTCGCGGGCCCGCGCGCCGGGCCCGCGGTCCGTGCGGCATACGATCGCGGACGGGCCGCAGAGCGGGCCGGGGCCTGGATGGGCCTGGCGCCGGCCTGGCCGTCGGCCCGGCCTGGGGCCCGGCGTGTGGGCCTGATACGGGCCACCGGTACCGGGTACTAGCGATACCGGTGCGGGGTACGGGCGCACGGGCGGACGGAGACGCTTCGCGCGGGCCCGGCGCCGGAACGCCGGGGCGGTGGGGGCCGGCGGGTATTTCCGGCACCCCCAGGGTCCGTGAATACCCCCTAGGGGTATAGTGTTGACATCGTTGGGACAGGCAGCGAAAGCCGAGTCCCACCCGACCACAGATTTCCCACCGCGCAGGAGACGCCATGACCACCCAGACGAACACCGGTTCCCAGGACGCGGCCGCCGTCACCACCGTCTACCAGGTGACCGGCATGACCTGCGGCCACTGCGAGGGCGCCGTGTCCCAGGAGATCTCCGCCCTCGCCGGCGTCAGCTCCGTCACGGCCGTCGCCGCCACCGGCCAGGTCACCGTCACGTCGGCCGCCCCGCTGGACGAGGAGGCCGTCCGCGCCGCCGTGGACGAGGCCGGGTACGAGCTGGTCGGCCACGCCTGAGCGAAGTCCGCGCCCACAGGGACTTCCGCGGCCCACGGCTCCGACGGCTCCGACGGCTCCGACGGCTGGCGGCTTCTGCGGCCGAGCAGTCCCAAACCCCGTTCGCGCCCGCGCGCCCTCGGTCGAGCGCAT
The DNA here is from genome assembly GCF_031932565.1 of Streptomyces sp. B1866. Classification (NCBI taxonomy): domain Bacteria; kingdom Bacillati; phylum Actinomycetota; class Actinomycetes; order Kitasatosporales; family Streptomycetaceae; genus Streptomyces; species Streptomyces sp. B1866. Next base: position 9,894 of record NZ_JAVSCF010000090.1, on the reverse strand, counting down.
CCCGGCCGAGGGACCGCGCCCGGCCCGCCTCCGGTCCGTGTTCCAGCCCGTACCCGCGACTCCAGCCCGTACCCGCGCCGAATCCGTCCCGCTGCCGCCCGCCCGTGGCGCCCGCGGCCGCCCCGTTCGCCCTTCCGTCCGCACCGCCCGGCTCTCCTTCAGGGGTGAGATACAGATGACCAGCACCGCCTCCCCCACCACGACCACGGCTCCCCCGGCCGCTCCCGGGGCCGCCGCCGAGGTCGAGCTCGCCATCGGCGGCATGACCTGCGCCTCGTGCGCGGCGCGCGTGGAGAAGAAGCTCAACCGGATGGCGGGCGTCACCGCCACGGTCAACTTCGCGACCGAGCGGGCGAAGGTCGTCTACGGCGGCGGTGTCGCGGTCGAGGACCTGATAGCGACGGTGGAGAAGACGGGCTACACCGCCGCCCAGCCGCGGCCCGCCGCGCCCGAGCCGCCTCCCGGGGCCGGCCAGGACGCCGCGGGCCCGGCCGCCGAGGACGGCGCCGGAGCCGACGAGACGGCCGCGCTGCGGCAGCGCGTGCTCGTCGGCATCGCCCTGTCCGTACCGGTGGTGCTGCTGGCGATGGTCCCCTCGGCGCAGTTCGACAACTGGCAGTGGCTGTCCCTCACGCTCGCCGCACCGGTCGTGGTCTGGGGCGGGCTGCCCTTCCACCGGGCCGCGTGGAAGGGGGCCCGGCACGGCGCGGCGACCATGGACACGCTGGTCTCGATCGGCACCCTCGCCGCGTTCGGCTGGTCGCTGTGGGCGCTGTTCTTCGGCCACGCGGGCATGCCCGGTATGCGGCACGGCTTCGATCTGACCGTGTCCCGTACGGACGGGTCGTCCACGATCTACCTGGAGGCCGCCGCCGGGGTGACCTCCTTCCTGCTGCTCGGCCGCTTCCTGGAGGCGCGCTCCAAGCGGCGGGCGGGCGCGGCGCTGCGGGCTCTGATGGAGCTGGGCGCCAAGGACGTGGCGGTGCTGCGCGACGGGCGCGAGGTGCGCGTCCCGGTGGACCTGCTGGCGGTCGGCGACCGGTTCGTCGTACGGCCCGGGGAGAAGATCGCCACCGACGGCGTCGTGGCCGAGGGCGCGTCCGCCGTGGACGCCTCCCTGCTCACCGGCGAGTCCGTGCCGGTGGACGTGGCTCCGGGCGACGCCGTGACCGGCGCCACCGTGAACACCTCGGGGCGGCTGGTGGTGACCGCCACCCGGGTCGGGGCGGACACCCGGCTCGCCCGGATGGCCCGGCTGGTGGCCGACGCGCAGAACGGCAAGGCGGCCGTGCAGCGGCTCGCCGACCGCGTCTCCGCGGTCTTCGTGCCGGTGGTGCTGCTGGTCGCGGCCGGCACCCTGGCGGCCTGGCTGGCCGCGACCGGCGACGCGACGGCCGCGTTCACCGCCGCCGTCGCCGTCCTGATCATCGCCTGCCCGTGCGCGCTGGGGCTGGCCACCCCGACCGCCCTGATGGTCGGCACGGGCCGGGGCGCGCAGCTGGGCATCCTCATCAAGGGGCCCGAGGTGCTGGAGTCCACCCGCCGCGTCGACACGGTCGTGCTCGACAAGACCGGCACGGTGACCTGGGGCCGGATGGGCCTGGTGGAGGTGACCGCGGCGCCGGGCGGGTCCGAGGAGGAGCTGCTGCGGCTGGCCGGCGCCCTGGAAGACGCCTCCGAGCACCCGGTCGCGCGGGCCGTGGCCGAGGGCGCGGCGGCCCGCGTCGGCCCGCTGCCGGTGCCCGAGCGCTTCGTCAGCGTCCCCGGGCTCGGCGTGGAGGGCACCGTCGACGGGTACGCGGTGCTGGTCGGCCGGGAGCGGCTGCTGGCCGAGCGGGGGGTGGCGCTGCCGCCGGAGCTGGCCGAGGCCCGGGCGGCGGCGGAGGCGGCCGGGCGCACGGCCGTGGCCGTGGCCTGGGACGGACGGGCGCGCGGCGTGCTGGCGGTGGCGGACGCGGTGAAGGACACCAGCGCGGCGGCCGTGCGCGAGCTGCGCGCGCTGGGCCTGCGCCCGGTGCTGCTGACCGGCGACAACCGGGCCGTGGCCGAGGCGGTGGCCCGCGAGGTCGGCATCGAGGAGGTCGTCGCGGAGGTGCTGCCGGAGGAGAAGGTGGCGGTCGTGCGGCGGCTCCAGGCGGAGGGCCGTACGGTCGCGATGGTGGGCGACGGCGTCAACGACGCGGCGGCGCTGGCCGCGGCCGACCTGGGCCTGGCGATGGGCACCGGCACGGACGCCGCCATCGAGGCGGGCGACCTCACGCTGGTGCGGGGCGACCTGCGGGTGGCGGCGGACGCGATCCGGCTGGCGCGCCGCACGCTGTCCACCATCAAGGGAAACCTGGTGTGGGCGTTCGGCTACAACGTCGCCGCGCTGCCGCTCGCCGCGGCGGGCCTGCTCAACCCGATGATCGCGGGCGGTGCCATGGCGTTCTCGTCGGTGCTCGTGGTAAGCAACAGCCTGCGACTGCGCGCCTTCACACCGTCCACCTGACGCCTCGTCGGTTCACCGGGTGCGCACAGGCCACACAGGACCCGCACACGGTGCCGTCGATCTCCGAGCCGAGGGGGTTGCTCCTCTCCGGGCGACTGTGCCAAGAGACACAGATCACAGACAACCGAACGTAACCATGGGACGGGGTGGTGAGTCTAACCTGGCAGTGGGGATGCGTCTTGGGGGACGCGACCCCGCCGCGCGTGGCCGGGGCGACGTACCCGGGGAGCTTGAGCGGCCCTCCCGTACGTACGCGTCCCGGCAGATCGCGACCCGAGGCCGCATGCCCCGGCTAGGCGCCCGGCCGGATCCCGTGGGGGGAGTCCGCACCGGGAGATGAAGGCGCCCCGCCCCGACCCGTGGGGGGATCGGAAGCGGGGCGCTTTCGCGTCAGCGGGCGAGCGGCGGCAGCGGACGGGCGGCGGCGAGCCGACGGCGGGTCAGCGCTGCTCGACGGGGACGAAGTCCCGCTGGACCACGCCGGTGTAGATCTGCCGCGGGCGGCCGATGCGCGAGCCCGGCTCCTTGATCATCTCGTGCCACTGGGCGATCCAGCCGGGCAGCCGGCCCAGCGCGAACAGCACGGTGAACATCTCGGTCGGGAAGCCCATCGCCCGGTAGATCAGACCGGTGTAGAAGTCGACGTTCGGGTAGAGCTTGCGCTCGACGAAGTAGTCGTCGGCGAGCGCGTGCTCCTCCAGCCGCAGGGCGATGTCGAGGAGCTGGTCCTCCTTGCCGAGCGCGGAGAGGACGTCGTGCGCCGCCGCCTTGATGATCTTCGCCCGGGGGTCGAAGTTCTTGTAGACGCGGTGGCCGAAGCCCATGAGCTTCACGCCGTCTTCCTTGTTCTTCACCTTGCGGATGAAGGTGTCGACGTCGCTGCCGGACGCCTTGATGCCCTGGAGCATCTCCAGCACCGACTGGTTGGCGCCGCCGTGCAGGGGGCCCCACAGGGCGTTGATGCCCGCGGAGATCGAGGCGAACAGGTTCGCCTGCGAGGAGCCCACCAGCCGCACGGTCGACGTCGAGCAGTTCTGCTCGTGGTCGGCGTGCAGGATCAGCAGCTTGTCCAGGGCGCTGACCACGACCGGGTCCAGCGCGTACTCGGCGGCGGGCACCGAGAACGTCATGCGCAGGAAGTTCTCCACGTAGCCCAGGTCGTTGCGCGGGTAGACGACCGGGTGGCCCACCGACTTCTTGTACGCGTACGCCGCTATCGTCGGCAGCTTGGCCAGCAGCCGGATGGTCGACAGGTGCCGCTGCTCCTCGTCGAACGGGTTGTGGCTGTCCTGGTAGAAGGTGGACAGCGCGCTGACCACGGACGACAGCATGGCCATCGGGTGGGCGTCGCGCGGGAAGCCGTCGTAGAAGCGCTTGACGTCCTCGTGCAGCAGCGTGTGGTGGGTGACCTCGGCCCTGAACTCGGACAGCTCGTCCACCGTCGGCAGCTCGCCGTTGATCAGCAGGAACGCCGTCTCCAGGAACGTGCTGCGCTCGGCCAGCTGCTCGATGGGGTAACCGCGGTAGCGAAGGATGCCGTTTTCGCCGTCGAGGTAGGTGATGGCCGATTTGTACGCGGCCGTGTTGCCGTAACCGGAGTCCAGGGTCACCAGACCGGTCTGGTTGCGGAGCTTGCCGATGTCAAAACCCTTGTCGCCGACGGTGCTGTCCACCAGCGGGTAGGTGTACTCGTCGTCCCCGTACCGCAGTACTACAGAGTTGTCGCTCACGTCATCCCTCACCGACGTCTGGTTCTCATATGTCGAGGTGCCCTGACTGACTCCTCCCACCTTCCCCCATTCGGACGATGGACGTGCACTCGGGGTCGGCTGAAGAGCCTAATGGCGGCACTGAGTGCCGCCATGGGCCATCCTCCCCCCTTCGTCACGGTTCGGAAACCCACTCGATACGCCCGGGCGCGCCGCCCAGCCGGTAGGCCAGCGCCGTACAGCGCCGACCCGCCGAGACCGTCCGCACCGCTTGACCGAGTGCCCGCCGGGACCCCACCAGAACCACAAGGCGTTTCGCGCGGGTGACCGCTGTATACAGGAGGTTCCGCTGGAGCATCGTCCACGCTCCGGTCGTGACCGGAATCACCACGGCGGAATACTCGCTGCCCTGGGAACGGTGGATGGTGACGGCGTAGGCGTGGGCCAGCTCGTCCAGCTCGTCGAAGTCGTAGGGCACCTCCTCGTCCTCGTCGGTGCGCACGGTCAGCCGCTGCTCCTCGGCGTCGAGGGCGGTGACGACGCCCACCGTGCCGTTGAAGACACCGTTGGCACCTTTGTCGTAGTTGTTGCGGATCTGGGTGACCTTGTCGCCGACGCGGAAGACGCGGCCGCCGAAGCGCCGCTCGGGCAGGTCGGGGCGGGCGGGGGTGATGGCCTGCTGGAGCAGCTCGTTCAGCGTGCCGGCGCCGGCCGGGCCGCGGTGCATCGGCGCGAGCACCTGCACGTCCCGGCGCGGGTCCAGGCCGAACTTCGCGGGCACGCGGCGGGCGGCCACGTCCACCGTCAGCCGCCCGGCCTTCTCGGTGTCCTCCTCCGGGAACAGGAAGAAGTCCGTGAAGCCCTGCGTGATGGGCTGGGCTCCGGCGTTGATCCGGTGCGCGTTGGTGACCACTCCCGACTTCTGGGCCTGGCGGAAGATGCGGGTCAGCCGCACGGCGGGCACCGGGCTGTCCGCCGCGAGCAGGTCCCGCAGCACCTCCCCCGCGCCCACGCTCGGCAGCTGGTCGACGTCGCCGACGAACAGCAGGTGGGCGCCGGGCGGGACGGCCTTGACCAGCTTGTTGGCCAGCAGCAGGTCGAGCATGGACGCCTCGTCGACGACCACCAGATCGGCGTCCAGCGGCCGGTCCCGGTCGTACGCCGCGTCACCGCCCGGCTTCAGCTCCAGCAGCCGGTGGACCGTGGCGGCCTCCACGCCGGTCAGCTCGGCGAGCCGCTTGGCGGCCCGGCCGGTGGGCGCGGCGAGCACCACCCTGGCCCGCTTGGCCCGGGCCAGCTCCACCACCGACCGGACGGTGAAGGACTTGCCGCAGCCGGGCCCGCCGGTGAGCACCGCGACCTTCTCGGACAGCGCCAGGCGCACCGCCTGCCGCTGCTCGGGCGCCAGGTCCGCGCCCGTGCGGGTCGCCACCCAGGCCAGGGCCCGCTCCCAGTCCACCTCGCGGAACGCGGGCATGCGGTCCTCGGCACTGCGCAGCAGGCGCAGCAGCTGCCCGGCCAGGGACAGCTCGGCCCGGTGGAAGGGCACCAGGTAGACCGCGGAGACCGGCTCGCCGTCCTCGTCCGGCACCCGCTCGCGCACCACCCCCTCCTCGGCCACCAGCTCGGCCAGGCACTCGATCACCAGACCGGTGTCCACCTGGAGCAGCTTGACCGAGTCGGCGATCAGCCGCTCCTCGGGCAGGTAGCAGTGGCCGGCGTCGGCGGACTGGGACAGCGCGTACTGCAGGCCCGCCTTGACCCGCTGGGGGCTGTCGTGCGGGATGCCGACGGACTGCGCGATCTTGTCGGCGGTGAGGAAGCCGATGCCCCACACGTCGGCCGCCAGCCGGTACGGCTCGTTCTTCACCACGGAGATCGACGCGTCGCCGTACTTCTTGTAGATCCGCACGGCGATGGAGGTGGACACGCCGACGCCCTGCAGGAAGACCATCACCTCCTTGATGGCCTTCTGCTCCTCCCAGGCGGCGCCGATCATCTTCGTGCGCTTGGGGCCGAGCCCGGGGACCTCGATCAGGCGCTCGGGGTGGTGCTCGATGACCTCCAGGGTCTCCAGGCCGAAGTGCTCGGTGATCCGGTCGGCGATCCGCGGTCCGATGCCCTTGATCAGGCCGGAGCCCAGGTAGCGCCGGATGCCCTGGACGGTCGCGGGCAGGAGGGTGGTGTAGTTCTCCACGGTGAACTGCCGGCCGTACTGCGGGTGGGAACCCCAGCGGCCCTCCATCCGCAGGGACTCGCCCGGCTGCGCGCCCAGCAGGGAGCCGACGACGGTGAGCAGGTCGCCGGAGCCGCGGCCGGTGTCGACCCGGGCGACCGTGTAGCCGTTCTCCTCATTCGCGTAGGTGATCCGCTCCAGGACCCCTTCCACGACCGCGAGTTTGAGCATGCACCGACCGTACCGCCCGGCGCCGACAGGCCCGCGGGCCTGTGGACAACCGAGTCCACCGAGGCGGGCGGCCTGTGGATAACCGGCCCCTGCCGCCGGGCGGGCGGCACCATGGACCTGTCGGCGGCGGGCACGTCCGTGCCGGGCCGTGGCGTGCGCGGCTCGGTGGCGTGCCGCGTGCGACGGTGACGGATGGGACTCAGGCAGCCGGACGGGACGCCGGGGACCGGGACGGCCGGGAAGCGGCGCAGCGGGGTGAGCCGAGGAAGGGGACGCGTCATGTACGACTACGACCTGCTGGTCGTGGGGTCGGCCAACGCCGATCTGGTGGTCCGGGTCGACCGCCGCCCGGCCGCGGGCGAGACCGTGCTGGGCTCGGACCTGGCCGTGCACCCCGGCGGCAAGGGCGCCAACCAGGCTGTCGCCGCGGCCCGGTTAGGGGCGCGCACGGCCCTGCTCGCCAGGGTCGGGGACGACGCGTACGGCCGGATGCTGCTGGACAGCCAGCGCGCGGCGGGTGTGGACACCGTCGGGGTGCTCGTCGGCGGCGCGCCCACCGGGGTGGCCGTGATCACGGTGGACCCCGCGGGGGACAACAGCATCGTCGTCTCGCCCGGCGCGAACGCCCGGCTCTCCCCGGGGGACGCGCGGGCCGCGAGCGGCCTGCTGGCGGCGGCGCGCGTGGTCTCCTTCCAGTTGGAGATCCCGCTGGAGACGGTGGCCACCGCCGTCCGCGCCGCCCGCGCGTCCGGCTCGGGGCCCCGGGTGGTGCTCAACCCGTCGCCGCCGGCGGCCCTGCCCTCCGACGTGCTGGCCGCCTGCGACCCGCTGGTGGTCAACGAGCACGAGGCGCGGGCGCTGCTCGCGGACCCGGCCGGGCGCCCGGCGCGTACGGGGCGGCGCGGCGCGGGCACGCCGGCGGGCTGGGCGGCGGCGCTGCTCGCGCGCGGTCCGCGGTCGGTGGCGGTCACGCTGGGGGCGGCCGGCGCGCTCGTCGCCGACCGGCACGGCGCCGCGCACATCCCGGGCGTGCCGGTGGCGGCGGTGGACACCACGGGCGCGGGCGACGCCTTCACCGGCGCGCTGGCCTGGCGCCTGGCGCTGGGCGAGGGGCTGCGGGAGGCGGCGCGGTTCGCGGTGCGGGTGGGCGCGGCGGCGGTGACCAGACACGGCGCGCAGGCGTCCTACCCGACCCCGGCGGAGGTGGTGCCGCCGTAAGAGCCTGTGGCCCGCGGCCGGAAGGCGGCCCGCCGGGCGTCTGCCGCAGGGCGGCGCCGCCGCCAGGAGGCCGCGACTCCCCGCGCCCGACCCGCCGCCGGATTCCGCTGCCGGATTCCGCGCCGGTGTGTGTCCGCCGCCATGGCATCCGTGGGCCCATGGCGGGAAGACGGGCGGTACGGACCGCGAAAACCTTTCGAGGGGCCCGGTCCCCACGACCGGACCCCTCGTGTCCCCCGTCCCCCGTCCCGGCTTTCCTCCCCCCTGCGGATCCCCCCACGGATCCCCCCTCCGCAGGAAGCCGGACACCTGTAAAGACGACCGCGGGTGAGGAAGAGTTGTCGGGATGTCAGCGAGTTACCAGCCCTGCGCCGAAAGTAAGGATCATGGGCGGCTGACGGTCCTGCCTCCTGTCCGGAATCTGTCACTCGCACTTCCTCGGCACTGGCCCACGGGCCGCCGAAGTGAGAATATTTCATCGGGTGGGGATTTCGTGTCGGGTCCGCGACCCGGCCGGACACGACCCCGCCTCCTTCCCGCCGTCAGGCACCGGGCCCGCTTCGCGCGTCCCCTTGGACGGTTTGACGGCGGTTGGCACGGGAGGGTCTTCGATGGCAACGACCGGTGAACGTACGACTCAGACCGTCCCGCTGGGCGATCCCCATGCCCGGCGGCCCGACACGGCGGGCTCCAAGGCCGCCAACCTGGCGCGGGCGGCGGACGCGGGACTCCCCGTGCTCCCCGGCTTCGTCATCCCGCACGACCTCGCCGAGCCCCACGACGGCCCGACCGCACGGCAGGCGTGGCAGGAGCTGTCCGCGGGCGGCACCCGCCCGGTGGTCGTCCGCTCCTCCTCGCCCCACGAGGACACCGACGCCTCCTCCATGGCGGGCCGGTTCGCCTCGGTGCTCGACGTGCGCACCTGGGAGGAGTTCCGCACCGCGGTGCGGACCGTGCTGGACTCCGCGCGGGACCCGGACACCGGCGAGCCCGTGCCCATGGCCGTACTCGTCCAGCCGATGCTGACCGTCCGCGCGGGCGGCGTGCTGTTCACCGCCGACCCGCTGGCCGCCCGGTACGACCGCATGCTCGTCAGCGCCGTGCGCGGCGGGCCTGACGCGCTCGTCAGCGGCGCCAGGTCCGGTACGGACTACCGCCTCACGCCGCGCGGCCGGCTGCTGCGCACCGACCCCGGCGAGCCCGGCGACGACCGGCCGCTGGGCCGGTGCGAACTGCGCCGCCTCGCGCGCCTGGCCCGCCGCGCGGAGCGGGTGCTGGGCGGGCCGCAGGACATCGAGTTCGGCTTCGACGAGGACGGCGGGCTGTGGCTGTTCCAGAGCCGTCCGATCACCGCGCTGGCCGCCCGCCCGCCGCGCGGCGCGCGCCTGCTCGGCCCCGGCCCGGTCGCCGAGACGCTGCCCGGCACCCTCCAGCCGCTGGAGGAGGACCTGTGGCTGACGCCGATGGCGCGCGGCATCGGCGCCGCCCTCGACATCGGCGCCGCCGCGCCGCGCCGCACGCTGCGCGCCGTGCCCGTGGTCACCACCGTGCGCGGCCGGGCCGCCGCCGACCTGGCGCTGCTCGGCGTCGCCCCGCCGCGCCGCCGCCTGCTGGGCCTGCTCAACCCGCTGCCCGGGGCCCGCCGGCTGGCCGCCGCCTGGCGGGTGGGCCGGCTGCGCTCCACCCTGCCGCACCTGGCCGTCGACCTGCTCGCCGACCTCGACCGGCAGCTCGCCGAGGCCCCGCCGCCACGCGAACTCAGCCGCGCCGAACTGGCCGCCCTGCTGCGCTGGGGGCGGGCCGCGCTGGTCGCGCTCCACGCGCAGGAGGCCCTGGCGGGCGCCCTGCTGGACGGCGACCGGCCCGGCACCGCGGCCGCCGAGGCCCTGGCGGCCCTGTCCGACGGGCGGGCCCGGGGTCTCACCGACCGGCAGATCGCCGCACAGAGCCCGGTGGTGCTCGCCCTGACGCCGCCGAGCCTGACCGAGCCCACCCGGCTGCCGGAGCCGCGCGCCCTGCCCCGGCAGCCGGGCTCCGACGGCCCGGAGGCGGCCGGACCGGGCGCCGGA
>NZ_JAVSCF010000089.1:0-22659 GCF_031932565.1 Streptomyces sp. B1866 | reverse complement strand
GGGGCGGGCTCGGCGGCCGGCTCCTGCGCCGCCTTCGGCGGGCCGGCCGGGGCCGTGGCCTTGCGGGTGGCACGGCGGCGGGTACGGGCGGGCGCGGCCTCCGGCTCGGCGGCCGCGGCGTCCCCGGCGGGTACGGGCGCGGCCTCGGCCTCTTCTTCCTCGGTCTCCTCGGCGCTCAGCGCGTCCGCTCCCCCGGTGTCCCCCTCCGGAGCGGCGCTCCCGGCCGGTATGGCGACGGCCGGAGCCTCGTCGTCGCCCGCCGGAGCGGGCGGCCCGGCCGGGCGTGAGGCGACGCGGCGCCGACGGCGCGGCGGCAGGGTGTCGCCGGGTGCCTCCCCGGCGCCGTTCTCCGAGGCGGCGGGGTGTCCCGCGCCCCGCCCGGACTCCCCGGCGGTATGTGCGGTATGAGTGGTTTCGGTAGTCTCGATCGGCTCAATCGGTTCGAGCATGCGGGCGGTTCTCCCGTCACGCTCCCGGGCGCCGCGCCGGGTCCGGCCGCGGTCCGTACGCTGTGCGCCGGCCGCTGTCCGGGGCGCGGGCGCCACACGGGAGCTCATCGTCTCGCTCGCCGGCGCCGCATGGGCGGCACCGACGAAAGTCTTCTGGTCACTGCGCCGGCCGGGGCCCGGGTGGCTCCCTGATGCATCGGCGGCGCATCGGCGGCTGTCCCTACGCGGAACCACCCGGCACCGTCGCGGCGGTCAGCGCGGCGGCCGGGGGTAGGGCGGCCGCAGCTGCCTCGCGGTCGGGCGCGAGCGGGTCGATCACCGCACCGGACTCCTCATCGAGCAGCCCCTGCGCCAGCCTGGTCACCGCTGCGGGGACCGGCGGCGCCAAGTCGGCCACAGCGCGGAGACCGGACAGGACGTCGTCGGGTCGTACGGCGGGTGTCTGATGCCGTACCACCAGCCGCAGTATCGCACAGGCGGTGCCGCCCGGCCTATCTGCCCGGCCGGAGAACGCCTGGAGCGATGCCACCGCGGCACGTGAGTCGAAGGTTCGCAACCCGTTTTTGGTCAGGCGTTCCACGGATACGGCCGCGGCGGCCAGGAAGGCGGCGGCGGCCCGCCCGGCCTCCTGCGGGTCCACTCCGTCCAGCCGGATCTCCCAGACGGACGCCTGGAGCCGGTCGGCGAGGTGCGGGGTGCGCGCCTCCACGGCCTCCACCACGTCCAGCCCGGCCGGCAGCGACGCGTCGAGCAGGAGGCGCAGGGCCTCCGGGTCGCGCGCCTGCGCGAGCTGGATCTCCAGGTACTCGGCCTCGCTGGCCGTGCCGGTCGGCGCGGCGTTCGCGTACGACACCTTGGGGTGCGGGGTGAAGCCCGCCGAGTACGCCATGGGCACCTCGGCGCGGCGCAGCGCCCGCTCGAACGCGCGCTGGAAGTCGCGGTGGCTGGTGAACCGGAGGCGGCCGCGCTTGGTGTACCGCAGGCGGATACGCTGCACCGCGGGCGCGGGCGGCGGGCCTTCGGGCTGTCGCTTGCCCAGGGTTTCCTCAGTCCTTTTGTCAGTGGTTCGCGGTTCCGGGGTCCGCCGGTCTGCCCAGCGGGACCGCCGTGCGGAACCGTCTCTCGCGTGCGGCCGGCGCCGCGGGGCGCCGGCTCGCCCGCCGGTCGGCGGAGTCCGTGCGCCCGGGCCCGTGCGGGTCCGGCGCCGTCTCCTGCTTCCCCAGGGTACGTGCCCGGGGCGGGCCCCGGCGCGCCGCACCCGCCTGACGGGCCGCCGGACCGACGTGCGGCGGACCGCCCGGCCGGCGCGCGGCGGGCCCGCGCGGGCGCTCATTTCACGGTGAGCGGGAGCAACTTCCTGCCCGTGGGCCCGATCTGGATCTCGGTGCCCATCTGCGGGCACACGCCGCAGTCGAAGCACGGCGTCCACCGGCAGTCCTCGACCTCGGTCTCGTCGAGGGAGTCCTGCCAGTCGTCCCACAGCCAGTCCTTGTCGAGGCCGGAGTCGAGGTGGTCCCAGGGCAGCACCTCCTCGTACCCGCGCTCGCGCGTGGTGTACCAGTCGAGGTCCACGCCGTACTCGGGCAGGGCCTTCTCCGCGCACGCGCGCCAGCGCTCGTAGGAGAAGTGCTCGCGCCAGCCGTCGAAGCGCCCGCCGTCCTCGTACACCGCGCGGATGACCGCGCCCACCCGCCGGTCGCCGCGGGAGAGCAGGCCCTCGACGATGCCCGGCTTGCCGTCGTGGTAGCGGAAGCCGATGGACCGGCCGTACCGCTTGTCGCCGCGGATGCGCTCGCGCAGCTTCTCCAGGCGCGCGTCGGTCTCCTCGGCGCCGAGCTGCGGCGCCCACTGGAAGGGCGTGTGCGGCTTGGGCACGAAGCCGCCGATGGACACGGTGCAGCGGATGTCGCTGCGGCCGGAGACCTCGCGGCCCTTGGCGATCACCTTCACGGCCATGTCCGCGATCTGGAGCACGTCCTCGTCGGTCTCGGTCGGCAGGCCGCACATGAAGTACAGCTTCACCTGCCGCCAGCCGTTGCCGTAGGCGGTGGCGACGGTGCGGATGAGGTCCTCCTCCGACACCATCTTGTTGATGACCTTGCGGATGCGCTCCGAGCCGCCCTCGGGGGCGAAGGTGAGGCCGGAGCGGCGCCCGTTGCGCGTCAGCTCGTTGGCGAGGTCGATGTTGAACGCGTCGACCCGCGTGGAGGGCAGGGACAGGCCGACCTTGTCGTCCTCGTACCGGTCCGCGAGGCCCTTGGTGATGTCGGCGATCTCGCTGTGGTCGGCGGAGGACAGCGACAGCAGGCCGACCTCCTCGAAGCCGGTCGCCTTCAGGCCCCGGTCGACCATCTCGCCGATACCGGTGATGGACCGCTCGCGCACCGGGCGGGTGATCATGCCCGCCTGGCAGAAGCGGCACCCGCGCGTGCAGCCGCGGAAGATCTCCACGGACATGCGCTCGTGCACGGTCTCCGCCAGCGGCACCAGCGGCTGCTTGGGGTACGGCCAGGCGTCGAGGTCCATGACGGTGTGCTTGGACACCCGCCACGGCACGCCGGAGCGGTTCGGTACGACGCGCGCGATCCGGCCGTCGGGCAGGTACTCCACGTCGTAGAACCCGGGCACGTACACGCCGCCGGTGCGCGCCAGCCGCATCAGCAGCCCGTCCCGGCCGTCCGGCCGTCCCTCCGCCTTCCAGGCCCGGACGATGCCGGTGATCTCCAGGACGGCCTGCTCGCCGTCGCCGAGCACCGCGCAGTCGACGAAGTCGGCGATCGGCTCCGGGTTGAACGCGGCGTGGCCGCCCGCGATCACCACCGGGTGGTCCTGGTCGCGGTCCCGCGCGTGCAGCGGGATGCCGGCCAGGTCCAGGGCGGTGAGCAGGTTGGTGTAGCCCAGCTCGGTGGAGAACGACACGCCGAGCACGTCGAAGGCGGACACCGGCCGGTGGGAGTCCACGGTGAACTGCGGCACGCCGTGCTCGCGCATCAGCGCCTCCAGGTCCGGCCACACGCTGTACGTGCGCTCGGCGAGCACGCCCTCCTGCTCGTTGAGCACCTCGTAGAGGATCGTCACGCCCTGGTTGGGCAGGCCGACCTCGTAGGCGTCCGGGTACATCAGCGCCCAGCGCACGTCGCAGGAGTCCCACGGCTTGACGGTGGAGTTCAGCTCTCCGCCGACGTACTGGATGGGCTTCTGCACGTGCGGAAGGAGCGCTTCCAGGCGTGGGAAGACCGACTCGACAGGCATCGCGTGTCTCTCGTGGGCTCTCGTGAGCGGGCAGGGCTGACCCTCAAGGGTATCGCCTGGTACGGACGGCCTCTCCCGCCGCGGCCTCCCCCGGGCCCGGGCCGTACCGCGCCGGCCCGTACGGCCCGGGCCCGCGCGGTACGGCCGGGCGCGGCCCCGGGGCGTCAGTGGGCCGCGGCCCTGCGCCAGCGCTCCGGCAGCGCGGCGCGCAGCCGCCCGGCCTCGGCCTCCTCCCGCCCGTACAGCACGCCGAGCGCGAAGGCGGCCTCGGCGTCCCGCGCGTGGGCGGCCAGGTCGCGCAGGGCCTCGCGGGCCATCACGCTGTCCTGGTGCTCGCCCAGGAGCTTCTGCACGCTCTTGACGCGGCGGGCGAGCTTCCGGGCGGGTTTGCCCAGGGCAGGGCGGGCGCTCTCGGCGGTGTAGCGGGTGCGCTTGGCGGCCTTGCGCGCGCGGTGCAGGGCGGTGTCCTGCTCCGGGCCCGGCGGCGTGCCCAGGGCGGTCTCGACGCGGCGGGCGAAGGCGTCGTACTGCCGCCGCACCGCCTTGAGCGCGGCCGCACGCGCCGGACGGGCCGCCTTCGGGCGCAGCGGCGGGTCGGCGAACAGCGCGTCGAGGGCGTCGAGCAGGGCGCGGTAGCGCTCGCTGTCCAGTGCCTCGACCGCGCGGCGGCGCCCGGTGCCCGCCCGCGCGTGCGCCCAGCCGGCGAGCGCGGCGCGGGCCGCGCCGAAGCGCAGCGGGCCGGGCAGGCCGGTCAGCCGCCCGTCCAGCCGGGCGGCGGTGACCTCGCTGTCGCGCGCGGCGCCCAGCTCCCCGGCGAGCCACTTCAGCTCCTCGCCGAGCGGGTCGGTGACGCGCCGGTCGAGGACCGGGCGGTAGGCGCGCAGGGTGCTGCGCAGCCGCCGGGTGGCGACGCGCATCTGGTGCACCGCGTCGGGCTTGTCCAGCCGTACGACCGGGTCGTACGCGACGATGGCGGCGGCCTGGGCGCGCACGTAGTCCAGCACGAGGTCCGCGGCGGTGGCCGGTCCGTCGGCCCGCGCGGCGGCGCCGCGCCCGGAGTCCTCCTGCCCGGAGTCCTCCTGTGCGGCCGCCGCGGTCCGCTCCAGCACCCGGGCCGCCTTGCCCGGGCCGGGCGCGCGCCGCAGGCCCAGGGCCGCCAGCCGGGCCTCCACCTGGTCCAGCAGCTTCGGGCGGGCGCCGTCGGCCAGCTCCACCTCCACCTCGGTCCAGCGCACCGCGGGGCTCTCGGCCGGCGCGAGGCGGTGGCCGGTGACGCGGTCGAGGGCGATCTCGGCGAGCGGCGCGCCGTCGTCGTCCACCAGGTGGTGCAGCTCCCGCTCGGTGACGACGCGGACGACGGGCACCAGTTCGGCGCCGCGGGTGCGGGAGCGCACCAGCGCGGCCAGCCGGGGCGGCAGGGCGTCGGCGAGCGGGGCGCGGATCTCCTCGCGCGCGTCGGGCCCGGCGGGCAGCTTCAGGTGCCAGCCGGCGTCCGCGCCCCCGGTGCGGCGGCGCAGGGTGGCCGACGCGGCGGCGAGCCGCTGGTCGAGGGTGTCGTAGTAGGTGGCGTCGAGGGTGACGGTGCCCCGCCCGACCAGGCGGGCGCCGCCGCCGACCCGGCCGAGTGCGGCCAGGTCGGGCGGGCCATCCCCGCCGATGTCGTACTTTCTTTCCCTTTCGATCAGGTCGATCGTGTTCGTGGCCATACGGGGCACCTACCCGGTACGGCCCCGGTCACGCGGACACCGGCCGTTTACGCGGACACCGGGCGCTGCACCCTGATCGACTGGAGCAGGCCGACCGCTATCCATACGGCGAACATCGACGTGCCGCCGTAGCTGACGAACGGCAGCGGCAGTCCGGCCACCGGCATGATGCCGAGCGTCATGCCGATGTTCTCGAAGGCCTGGAAGGCGAACCAGGCGATGATCCCGGCCGCCACCACCGTGCCGTACAGCTCCGTGGTGGCCCTGGCGATGCGGCAGGCCCGCCACAGCACCACGCCGAGCAGTACGACGATCAGCCCGGCGCCGAGGAAGCCCAGCTCCTCGCCCGCAACGGTGAACACGAAGTCGGTCTGCTGCTCGGGCACGAACTGCCCGGTGGTCTGGCTGCCGTGGAACAGGCCCTTGCCGAGCAGGCCGCCGGAGCCGATGGCGATGCGCGCCTGGTTGGTGTTGTAGCCGACGCCGGCCGGGTCGAGCGCCGGGTTGGCGAAGGCCGCGAACCGGTCGATCTGGTACTGGTCCAGGACGCCGAGCTGCCAGATGAGCACCGCGCCGACGACGGCCGCGCCGATGAGCCCGGCGATCCAGCGGTTGGACGCGCCGGAGGCCAGCAGCACGGCGAGCACGATGACCGCCATGACCATCACCGACCCGAGGTCGGGCATGAGCAGCACGACGGCGATGGGCACGGCGGCCAGCACCAGGGCCTGCACGACGGTGCGGTGGTCGGGGTGCAGCCGGTCGCCCGCGTCCACCCGCGCGGACAGCAGCATCGCCATGCCCAGGATGATCGTGATCTTGGCGAACTCCGAGGGCTGGACCGAGAAGCCGGCCGGCAGCTCGATCCACGCGTGCGCGCCGTTGACCGTCGAGCCCAGCGGGGTCAGCACCGCCAGGACCATGACCACCGACACCGCGTACAGCACGGGGACCGCGCCGCGCAGGGTGCGGTGGCCCAGCCAGATGGTCAGCATGGCCAGGGCCAGGCCGATCCCGGTGTTGAGCACGTGCCGGACCAGGAAGAAGTACGGGTCGCCCTGGTTCAGCTCGGTGCGGTTGCGGGTCGCGGAGTACACCAGGACGCAGCCGATGGCGGACAGCGCGAGCGCGGCCAGCAGCAGCACCCAGTCCAGCCGGCGCACGAGCGAGCCGCGCGCCATCAGCTTGCCGATCGCGCCCCGCTCGGGGGTGTAGCGGCGGACGGAGAAGCCCTGGGCGGACGCGCTCACGACTCCTCCCGCCGTCCGCGTGCCGGCTGGTTCCCGGCGGGCAGGGCCAGCGGCTGGGCCACGATCGTGCCGTCCGGCTCGATCTCCGGCAGCCGGGTGGTCGGCGCGGACAGCAGGGCCTTGCGCCGGTCGATGTGGCCGTCGTCGTCCACGCCGTACAGGGCGTCGTAGATGTTGCGCACCGCGGGACCGGAGGCGCCGGAGCCGGTGCCGCCCTGGGAGATCGTCATGACGATCGCGTAGTCCTTGGTGTAGGTGGCGAACCACGACGTGGTCTGCTTGCCGTGGACCTCGGCGGTACCGGTCTTGGCGTGCATGGGGATCTTGTCCTGGGGCCAGTTGGTGAACCGCCAGGCCGCGGTGCCGCGGGTGGCGACGCCGGCCAGCGCCTGGTCGATCTGCCGGCCCGTACGGGCGTCCATGGGCAGATGGCCGTGGGCGTGCGGCTCGATCTCGCGTACGTGCCTGCCGTCGGCGCTGACGACGGCCTTGCCGACGGTCGGGTCGTACAGCGTGCCGCCGTTGCTGACCGCCGCGTAGATGGTGGCCATCTGGATCGGGGTGACGAGCGTGTCGCCCTGGCCGATGGAGTAGTTCACCGAGTCACCGGCTCGCATCTTCATGCCTTCGAGGCAGTTCTCGTATGCAAGCCGCTGGACGTAGTCGCCGCCCTTCTTGCCCTGCTTGCACCAGGCGTTCTTGTTGGCCTTCCAGAAGTCCTTCTTCCACTGCCGGTCGGGCACCCGGCCGGGCACCTCGTTGGGCAGGTCGATGCCGGTCTCCTTGCCCAGGCCGAACTGGTGGGCGGTGCGGTAGAACCAGTCCCCGGGGTGCTGCTTGGGCCGGTTGCCGCCGTCCTTGCGCCACTCGTCGTAGCCCAGCCGGTAGAAGACCGTGTCGCAGGAGACCTCCAGCGCCCGGCCCAGGCTGATCGGCCCGTAGCTGTGGGACTCGAAGTTCTTGAACACCTGGTTGCCGAGGCTGAAGGAGCTGCTGCACTCGTAGCGCCCGTCGAAGGGGTAGCCCGCGTTGACCGCGGCGGTCGAGGAGACCACCTTGAAGATCGAGCCGGGTGCGGCCTGTCCCTGGATGGCCCGGTTGAGCAGCGGGTAGTTGGAGTTCCGGTCGGTGAGCTGCCGGTAGTCCCTCGCGGAGATGCCGCCGACCCACGCGTTCGGGTCGTACGTGGGGTTGGAGGCCATCGCGACCACCCGGCCGGTCCTGGCCTCCAGGACCACGACGGCGCCCGCGTCGGCCTTGTAGTTGCGGCCGGTGTTGCGGTCGAACTGCTTGCGGGCCTCCTTCATGGCGTGCGACAGCTCCCGTTCCGCTATGGCCTGCACGCGCGCGTCGATGCTGGTGACCAGGTGGGAGCCGGGCCGCGGCTTGTCGCTCTCGGCCTTGCCGATGACGCGGCCGCGGTTGTCGACCTTGTAGCGGGTGACCCCGGCCTTGCCGCGCAGCTCGCGGTCGTACTGGCGCTCCAGGCCGGAGCGGCCGATCTGGTCGGAGCGCAGCAGCGGGGAGCTGGTGTCCTCCGCCTTCTTGATCTCCTCGTCGGTGACGGGCGAGAGGTAGCCGAGGACCTGCGCGGCGCCCGCGCGGCCGGGCGCGCCGTAGCGGCGCACGGCGGTGGGCTCGGCGCTGATGCCGGGGAAGTCCTCGGCGCGCTCGCGGATCTGGAGGGCCTGCTTGGGGCTGGCCTCGTCGGTGATGGGGATGGGCTGGTAGGGCGAGCCGTTCCAGCACGGCTGGGGCGTCTTGGCGTCGCACAGCCGCACCTTGTCCATGACGTCCTTGGGCTTCATGCCGAGCACGCCGGCGAGCCGGGTGAGGACGGCCTCGCCGTCGTCCCGCATCCTCATCAGGTCGGTGCGGTCCGCGGACACCACCAGGCGGGTCTCGTTGTCCGCCAGCGGAATGCCGCGCGCGTCCAGTATCGAGCCGCGCACCGCGGGCTGGACGACCTGCTGGACGTGGTTGCTGGCCGCCTCGGCGGTGTACTCGTCGCCGTTGCGGATCTGGAGGTACCACAGCCGCCCGCCCAGGGTGAGCAGCAGCGAGAACACCAGGATCTGGATGGCGACGAGCCGGATGGTGACGCGCGGGGTGCGGCCGGTCTCGGGGATGTTGCTCACCGCGGCCCCCGCCCGCTCGTCCCGTTGCGGACCCGGCCGGCGCGGGCCGGCCCGGGAAGGTGGTGCTTCACAGGCGCTTGACCCCCTTGATGCGCATGGCCTTGTTCCGGGCGGACCTGGTCAGCAGTCCGCCGCGCCGCCCGCCGACCGGGCCGAGCCCGCCGCCGACCGCGGTGCGCCCGAACCGGCCGCCGCGGCCGAGCCGGCTCGTACGGCCCAGCCGGCCGGCCCGGCTCAGCCGCGGCCCGCGCGACGAGGACAGCCAGCCGTACGCGCTCTCGCCGCCGCCCCCGGCGCCGCCGGAGCTGTCGCCGAGCGGATCGTGGTCGGTGCGCCGGGCCAGGCTCATGATCAGCGGCACGGTGAAGGGGGCGAGCAGCAGGTCGTACAGCACGGCGGTGAACAGCAGCTTGGCCAGGCCCACGTGCCGCGCGGCGCTGTCCCCGACCAGCTCGCCGACCAGCGCGTACAGCAGCGTGGAGCCCAGCGCCGCGGCCACCACCACGAACATGGGCGTGGACGCCGAGCGCAGCTGCCCGGTCTCGGGCCTGGCGAGCCCGGCCGCATAGCCGATGACGCACAGCACCAGCGCGTACCGCCCGGCCGCGTGGTCGGCGGGCGGGGCCAGGTCCGCCAGCAGGCCGGCGCCGAAGCCGATCAGGGCGCCGGAGGTGTGCCCGTACACCAGCGCGAGGCCGAGCACGACGAGCAGCAGCAGGTCGGGTACGGCGCCGGGCAGTTGCAGCCGGGCGAGCACGCAGACCTGGACGACGAGGGCGACGACCACCAGCGGGGCCGACAGCAGGATCCGGTTGGCGCGCAGCATCGGTCAGCTCCTACTCGGCGGCGGCGGCGCGCCCGGACGGGCGTGCGGACGGGGTGGTCGTGACGGTGACGGTCGGCGCCGGCTTCGGCTTGGCGGGTCTGGGCGGCAGCACGGTGTCGCGCGGGTTCTCCCGGGGCGGCTGGACGACGACGCCGACGATGTCGAGCTTGGAGAAGCCGACGAACGGGCGGACCTGGAGGGTGCGGGTCAGGTCGCCGCCGGAGGGGTCCACGCGCACCACCTCGCCGACCGGCACGCCGGGCACGAACGGCTTGTCGGCCTGCGAGCCGAAGGTGACGAGCCGGTCGCCCTTCTTCACCGAGGCGCGGCCGTTGAGGAGCTGCACGCGCAGCGACCGGTCGCCCTGGCCGGTGGCGAAGCCCAGCTCGCCGGACTTCTCCATGCGGGTGCCGACGGTGAAGTCCGGGTCGGTGGCCAGCAGCACGGTGGACGTGGACGGGCCGACGGTGGTGACCCGGCCGACCAGGCCGTCGCCGTTGAGGACGGTCATGTCGCGGGCGACGCCGTCGCGGCTGCCGGCGTCGATGGTGACCGTCCAGGAGAAGCCCTGCGCCGCGCCGACCGCGATGACCTGGGCGCCCTTGATGCCGTACTGGCCGGCGCCGGCGGTCTTCAGCAGCCGGTCCAGCTCGGCGGCGCGCGCCCGGTCGCGGTCCTTGCTGCCGAGCCGCCGCTTGAGCTCCAGGTTCTCCCGCTCCAGGGCGGTGATGCGGTTGTGCCGCTCGTCGGAGTCCCGGACGGCCGAGACGGCGTTGCCGACCGGGTCGACGGCGGAGGCGACCCCGTCCTCCACCGGTCCGAACACGGACGCGGCGGCCTCCCGGACGCCGTCGAGGGGCGAGTCCTCGCCGCCGCGGATGTCCACCGTGATCAGTGCGAACGCGATGGCGACCAGCAGCACCAGCAGCAACCGGCTCTCTCGTGTGTCCCTCACGTGCGGCGGCGTGCCTTCCTCGTCGTGGGCCGTCGGGGGCCGTCGGCCCTGTGGGCCGTCGGTGCCTGACGGGCCGTCGGGGCCCGATGGGCCTTGGGTCGGCGCCGCGCCGCGCACGTCGTCGGGGGCGGGGCGCCGGTGGTCGGGTGGACTTGCGGTCTTACGGGGCTACGCGGTTACGGAGCTGCGGTGCTGCGGCTGTGCGGCTGCGGCCAGGGGGCCGCGGCCAGGGGGGCTGTGGCTATGGGCTCGCGGGCGGCCGGGGCCGGGAGCGGTACCGGCGGCCGCGCCGGCCCGCGGGCGGCGCGGCGGGCGGTCCGGGCGGCGCGGCACGGGCCGGGTTCCTGCGGGGTCATCTGCGGGGCTGGGCGTCCAGCACCTGCTGAAGCGCCTCGAACTCCTCGACGCACTTGCCGGAGCCCAGCGCCACCGAGTCCAGCGGGTCCTCGGCGATGTGGATCGGCATGCCGGTCTCGCGGCGCAGCCGCTCGTCCAGGCCGCGCAGCAGGGCGCCGCCGCCGGTCAGCACGATGCCGCGGTCCATGATGTCGCCGGACAGCTCGGGCGGGCACTTGTCCAGGGTGGTCTTGACGGCGTCCACGATCGCGTTCACCGGCTCCTCCATGGCCTTGCGGACCTCGGCGGCGGAGATCACCACGGTCTTGGGCAGGCCGCTGACCAGGTCGCGGCCGCGGATCTCGGTGTGCTCCTTCTCGTCGGTCTCGTACGCCGAGCCGATCGTGATCTTGATGTTCTCGGCGGAGCGCTCACCGAGCAGGAGGCTGTACTCCTTCTTGATGTGCTGGATGATCGCGTTGTCCAGCTCGTCGCCCGCCACCCGGATGGACTGCGCGGTGACGATGCCGCCGAGCGAGATGACCGCGACCTCGGTGGTGCCGCCGCCGATGTCCACGACCATGTTGCCGGTGGCCTCGTGGACCGGCAGGCCCGAGCCGATCGCGGCGGCCATCGGCTCCTCGATGATGTGCACCTGGCGGGCGCCCGCCTGGGTGGACGCCTCGATGACCGCGCGGCGCTCCACGCCGGTGATGCCGGAGGGCACGCAGACCACCACGCGCGGGCGGGCCAGATAGCGGCGCTTGTGGATCTTCAGGATGAAGTAGCGCAGCATCCGCTCGGTGATCTCGAAGTCGGCGATGACGCCGTCTTTCAGCGGGCGCACCGCCACGATGTTGCCGGGCGTGCGGCCGATCATCTTCTTCGCCTCGGCGCCCACCGCGAGAATGCCGCCGGTGTTGGTGTTGATGGCGACGACGGACGGCTCGTTCAGGACGATCCCGCGGCCCCTGACGTACACCAGCGTATTGGCGGTCCCGAGGTCGACAGCCATGTCACGGCCGATGAACGACATGTTGTTCCCCATGAGGATACGTCTGGCCTTCCCAACTGGAGCGGTCTGCTGACTTGAGGTCGGCGGATGTGGTGCGCTGCGTCAGCGCGCCGTGAGTGCTCATCGTAGTCACGCCCGCCCGAACGGGTGCGAGTGTCCTGCCGACCATTGTCCGGCGAACACGGTCTCCTCCTGTTCAATGGAGACGACGTGTCGGCCTAATGCGTTCCCCCGTTCGGACCGCGCATACCAGCCACCCATACCAAAAGACGACCGCGCGAAATCCGCCGGAGCCGGGCGACGGGCCGGTGTTCGCCCTGATTCCGGGTCAGGCCAGCCGGGGGAAGAAAAGCTTGATCTCCCGGTGCGCGGACTCCTCCGAGTCGGAGGCGTGCACCAGGTTTTCCCGCACCACCGTGCCGAAGTCGCCGCGTACGCTGCCGGGCGGGGCGGCGATCGGGTCGGTCGGCCCCACCAGAGCCCGCACGCCCTCCACGACACGCTCGCCGGTGACGATGAGGGCCACGGACGGGCCGGAGGACATGAAGTCCACCAGCGGCTGGTAGAAGGGCTTGCCGACGTGCTCGGCGTAGTGCTGCTCCAGAATCGCCCGGTCGAGGGTACGCAGTTCCAGCGCCGTGATGGACCAGCCCGCCTTGCGTTCGATCCGGCCGAGGATCTCGCCGACCAGACCCCGCTGGACGGCGTCGGGCTTGAGGAGGACGAGCGTGCGCTGGGTCATGGGGCGGCTCCGGGAGGCGGCGGCGGGTCGGGGGCAGGGTCGGTCGCGCGGGCACGGGCGGGCGGCCGTACGGGCGGCCGGGACCGTACCGAGGCTGAGGCTACAGGGCGGCGGCCGGGGCGCGGCACGCCGGGCTACACCGTGTCAGCTTCCCATCGGTTTCCTGTGGGTCTCCCGTCGGAATCCGGTGAGATTACCGTGAGCTTCCCGTCGGATTCCGTCAGCTCTCCGTCAATTTTCCGTCAGCTCTCCGCCGTGGCCGCGAACCGCGCCCTGGCCGCGTCCACCTTGCGGCCCACATGGACCGCGGCCCACCACAGGCCGGCGAAGGCCGCGCCGAGCACGAACATCACCGGCACCACGAAGCCGCTGGCCACCAGGGCGGCCTGGAGCGCCCAGCCGACGCCCACCGCGCCCTGCCTGCCCAGCGCGCCGCACAGCAGCAGGCACAGCGCCATGGCGCCGCCGCACACCGCCCAGACCGTGCCCGCGGACAGGTCGGAGGTGCGCATCGCGACCAGACCGGCGAAGCCGATCACGAAGAACTCGCCGATCAGCGTGCTCGCACACAGGGTTCTCATGTCAGTCCTTCCTGGCAGCTTCCTGGGCGGCTTCCGGCCGCCCGCGTCCGGCCTCCGCGGCCGTCCCGGCCCGTTCCCGGGGCTTTCCCGGGCCGTCTCCGGGCGTTTCCCCGGCTCTCGCGGCCCGGCCCGGCGGTCCTCCGCGGCCCTCAGCCCCCGCCCAGCAGCAGCCGGGCCTCCCCCACCGTGATCACCGAGCCGGTGACCAGCACGCCCGCGCCCGCGAACTCCGCCTCCGACTCCGCCAGCGTCACCGCCGCCTCCAGCGCGTCGTCCAGCCGCGGCTCCACCTGCACCCGGTCCGCGCCGAAGATCTCCACGGCCACGGCCGCCAGCGCGTCCACGTCCATGGCGCGGTGGCTGGAGTTGCGGGTGACCACGATCTCGGCGAAGACCGGCTCGAACGCCTCCAGGATGCCGCGCACGTCCTTGTCGGCGCTCGCGCCGAGCACGCCGACCAGCCGGCTGAAGCCGAACGCCTCGCCGACCGCCTCGGCCGCCGCCCGGGCGCCCGCCGGGTTGTGCGCGGCGTCCAGCACCACGGTCGGGCCCTGCCGTACGACCTCCAGCCGGCCCGGCGAGGTGGCCGCGGCGAACGCCTCGCGGACCGTGTCGGCGTCCAGCGGCTCGGCGCGCGTGGTGCCGACGCCGAAGAACGCCTCCACGGCGGCCAGCGCCACCGACGCGTTGTGCGCCTGGTGGGCGCCGTGCAGCGGCAGGAACACGTCCGCGTACTCCCCGCCGAGGCCGCGCAGGGTCAGCAGCTGCCCGCCGACGGCCACCTCGCGGGCCAGCACGCCGAACTCCATGCCCTCCCGCACGACCGTGGCGTCCACCTCCACGGCCCGCTTCAGCAGCACCGAGGCGGCCTCCACCGGCTGCTGGGCGAGCACCACGACCGCGTCCGGCTTGACGATCCCGGCCTTCTCGGCCGCGATGAGGTCGGGCGTGGCGCCGAGCCGGTCGGTGTGGTCCAGGGAGATGGGCGTGACCACGGCGACGCCCGCGTCGATCACGTTCGTCGCGTCCCACTCGCCGCCCATGCCGACCTCCACCACGGCCACGTCCACCGGCGCGTCGGCGAAGGCCGCGAACGCCATGGCGGTCAGCACCTCGAAGAAGGACAGCCGGTACTTCTGGGCGGCGTCGGTCATCTCCACGTACGGCCGGATGTCGCGGAAGGTCTCCACGAACCGCTCGGCGGCGATCGGCGCGCCGTCCAGGCTGATCCGCTCGGTGATGGACTGCACGTGCGGGCTGGTGTACCGGCCGGTGCGCAGCTCGAAGGCGCCGAGCAGCGCCTCGATCATGCGCGCGGTGCTGGTCTTGCCGTTCGTACCCGTGATGTGGATCGACGGGTACGCGCGCTGGGGCGCGCCGAGCACGTCCAGCAGCGCCTCGATGCGCACCCGGGAGGGGTCGAGCTTGGTCTCGCCCCAGCGGGTGGCCAGCTCGGCCTCCACCTCGTGCAGCGCCTGGTCCAGCTCGGGGTCGGCGGGGCGGGCCGGGAGGCCGCCGCCGGCCGGCGGGCCGGACCGGGTGCGCAGGGTCCGGCTGCCGGCCTCGATCACCGCCAGGTCGGGGTCGCGGCCGGTCTCGGCGCCGACGATCCGCTCGAAGGCGTCGGCGCCGACCGAGTCCGGCGCCTCGGCGTAGCCCTCGTCCGGGCCGTACGCCTCGATGCCGTCGGCCGCCAGGTCGCCGGCGTCGAAGCCGTCGGCGGCCCAGTCGTCCGCGGCGGCGTCGACTGGGTCGGCTCCGTCGGATTCGGCGGCCTCGGCGGCTTCGGCGTCGAAGGCGTCGGCATCCGGCGTGCCGGGCTTCCGGCGCTGGTCGTCGGGCTCGGGGTGGGGGCGCTCGCTCACGCGGCCCAGTCTACGAGCCGCCTCCGACACCGCCGAGCGCCGCCAGCTGGGCGGTGATACGCGCGATGTCCGCGTCCGCCGCCTCCCGCCGGGCCCGGATCTTCGCGACCACCTGGTCCGGCGCCTTGGCGAGGAACGCCTCGTTGGCGAGCTTGGCCGCCGTCTGCGCCTTGTCCTTCTCCGCCGCGGCCAGGTCCTTGGCCAGCCGCTTGCGCTCGGCCGCCACGTCGATCGCGCCGGACAGGTCCAGCTCGACCACCGCGCCGCCCACCGGCAGCGAGGCGGTGGGCGCGAAGCCGTCACCCGGAGGAGTGAGGCGCAGCAGGGCGCGGATGGCGTCCTCGTGCGCCGACAGGCCCCCGGCCACGGCGCCGGCGGCGCCGGCCAGATCGAGCCGGGCCGGGACCCTCTGCCCGGGCTGGAGGCCCTGGTCGGCGCGGAACCGGCGGACCTCGGTGACCAGCTGCCGCAGGGCGGCGATCTCGGCCTCGGCGGCCGGGTCGCGGAAGCCGGAGTCGGCGGGCCAGTCGGCGATGACGACGGACTCCTGGCCGGTCAGCGCGGTCCACAGCGCCTCGGTGACGAACGGGACCACCGGGTGCAGCAGCCGCAAGGTCACGTCCAGCACCTCGCCGAGCACCCGCCGCGCGGCACCGGCCGCCGGGCCGCCCTGGGCGAAGGCGGTCTTGGTCAGCTCCACGTACCAGTCGAACACCTCGTCCCACGCGAAGTGGTAGAGCGCGTCGGACAGCTTCGCGAACTGGTAGTCGTCGTAGTAGGCGTCCACCTCGGCGACCACCTCGCCGAGCCGGGAGAGAATCCACCGGTCGGCGGTGGACAGCTCCTCCGGCGCGGGCAGCGGGCCCTCGACGGTCGCGCCGTTCATCAGCGCGAAGCGCGTCGCGTTCCAGATCTTGTTGGCGAAGTTGCGGGACGCCTGGACCCAGTCCTCGCCGATGGGCACGTCCACGCCGGGGTTGGCGCCGCGGGCGAGCGTGAAGCGGACCGCGTCCGAGCCGTAGGCGTCCATCCAGTCCAGCGGGTTGACCGCGTTGCCGAAGGACTTGGACATCTTCTTGCCGAACTGGTCGCGGACCATGCCGTGCAGGGCGATGGTGCGGAACGGCGGGGTGCCGTCCATCGCGTGCAGCCCGAGCATCATCATCCGGGCGACCCAGAAGAAGAGGATGTCGTAGCCGGTGACCAGGACGGAGTTGGGATAGAACGTCTCCAGGCTCTCGGTGCGCTCCGGCCAGCCCAGCGTGGTGAAGGGCCACAGTCCGGAGGAGAACCAGGTGTCCAGCACGTCCGCGTCCTGGTGCCAGCCCTCGCCGGCCGGCGGCTCCTCGTCCGGGCCGACGCACACCACCTCGCCGCCCGGCCCGTACCACACCGGGATGCGGTGGCCCCACCACAGCTGGCGCGAGATGCACCAGTCGTGCAGGTTGTCCACCCAGGAGAAGTACCGGGACTCCATCTCGCGCGGGTGGATGGTCACCCGGCCGTCGCGCACCGCGTCGCCCGCGGCCTTCGCCAGCGGCCCGACCCGCACCCACCACTGGAGCGAGAGACGCGGCTCGATGGTGGTCTTGCAGCGCGAGCAGTGGCCCACGGAGTGGCGGTACGGGCGCTTCTCGGCGACGATCCGGCCCTCGGCGCGCAGCGCGCCCACCACGGCGGCGCGCGCCTCCAGCCGGTCCAGGCCCTGGAAGGGGCCGTGCGTGGTGATGACGGCCCGCTCGTCCATGACGGTGATGTGGGGCAGGCCGTGCCGCTGGCCGATCTCGAAGTCGTTCGGGTCGTGGGCCGGGGTGACCTTGACCGCGCCGGTGCCGAACTCGGGGTCGACGTGCGCGTCGGCGACCACGGGGATGCGGCGGCCGGTGAGCGGCAGCTCGATCTCGGTGCCCACCAGGTCGCGGTAGCGCTCGTCGTCGGGGTGGACGGCCACGGCCGTGTCGCCGAGCATCGTCTCGGCCCGGGTGGTGGCCACCACGATCGACGGCTCGCCCTCCGTCAGCGAGCCGTACCGGATGGAGACCAGCTCGCCGTCGTCCTCCTGGTACTCCACCTCGATGTCGGAGATCGCCGTCAGGCAGCGCGGGCACCAGTTGATGATGCGCTCGGCGCGGTAGATCAGCTCGTCGTCGTACAGCCGCTTGAACATCGTCTGGACGGCGCGGGACAGGCCCTCGTCCATGGTGAAGCGCTCGCGCGACCAGGCGACGCCGTCGCCCAGCCGCCGCATCTGCCCGGAGATCTGCCCGCCGGACTCGGCCTTCCACCGCCACACGCGCTCCACGAACGCCTCGCGGCCCAGGTCGTGCCGGGACAGGCCCTCCTTGGCCAGCTCGCGCTCGACCACGTTCTGCGTGGCGATGCCGGCGTGGTCCATGCCGGGCTGCCACAGCGTCTCGTAGCCCTGCATGCGCTTGCGGCGGGTGAGCGCGTCGATGATCGTGTGCTCGAAGGCGTGGCCCAGGTGCAGCGAACCCGTCACGTTGGGCGGGGGGATGACGATCGCGTACGGCTCTTTGTCGCTCTTGGCGTGCGCCTCGAAGTAACCGCGCTCTACCCAGCGCTCGTACAGCTTTCCCTCTACCTCGGCCGGCGCGTACTGGGTCGGCAGTTCGGGATGGCTGTTCGGCCCGCGGTCGGGGCGCGCTTGCGCGTTCTCGGTCACGATCGCAAGTCTACGGGCCGACCCGGCCCCTCATCGAACCGGTTACGGCACGCCGCACCGGTCCGGCCCGCCCCGGTGTGCGGCCGTTTGGGGCGGCCGTCGTTACCAACCCGTTGCCGGGCGGGGGTCAGGGCTTCCGGACGCGTCCGGAAGGATGGGCGGAGCATCCGCGCCCGGAGAGGGAGCCGCGAACGCCCCCCACCGCGCGTCGGGGGCGTCAGGAGCACCACGCCGGACGTCCGGCGTCGGCGGCGAGCGGCGACGTACGGCGGCCGGCAGCACGCACACGAGCGAAGGACAGACATGAGCCACAACCAGCCGGGCCCCTACGGGCAGCCGCAGCAGCCGGGCCCGTACGGCCAGGGCGGGCCGGCCGGACAGCCCGGCTACGGCCAGCCCCCGCAGCCCCCGGGCCAGCCCAACCCGTACGCACAGCCCCCGGCACCGGGCCAGCCGGGCGGCTACGCGCAGCCGCCGCAGCCGCCCGCGCCGCCGCAGCCCGGATACGGCTACCCGCAGCAGCCCCCGCCGCCGCCCGGGACCGTCCCGCCCTACGGGCAGCCGGCGCCCTACGGGCAGCAGGCGCCGTACGGGCCGCCGGTGCCGCCGCCGGGCGGAGGCAACCGGAACAAGACCGTCGGCATCGTCGTCGGGGCGGTCCTCGCGGTCGGCCTGATCGCCGGCGGCGTCGTGCTGCTGACCGGCGGTGACGACGGCGAGGGCGGCCTGTCGGACGACGGGCCGCACATTCTGACGACGCCGCAGACGGTGCTGAAGGAGTACAAGCGCCAGGGCGAGGGCAGCACCGGCTCCGACGTCGACGACCTGTCCGACTCCGACAAGAAGGCGCTGGGCATCGCCGGCGGCGCGACCGTCCAGGCCGAGTACTCCACGCTCGACCCGAGCAGCACCTCCATACCGGACGCCGCCCAGCTCGCGGGCATCAAGGTCCTCTCCCTCTACGGCGTCTACGGGAAGGTCGAGGACCCCGAGAAGGCCATGGACACCTTCTTCGGGAAGATCGAGAAGGAGGCCGTCGGGGACGAGGACGCCGAGCTGGTCGGCAAGCCGGAGCGGCAGAACCCGGACGGTCTGAAGGGCGCCATCATCAAGTGCCAGACCGTCAGGAACAAGAAGCCGGAGATGGGAGAGCCCACCAGCGCGCCGCTGTGCGCCTGGGCCGACCACAGCACGCTGGGCTACATCGTGGCGGGCCAGGTCAACCCGCTGTCGCTGAAGGACGCCGGCAAGCTCACCTCCGACCTGCGCAACGAGATCCGCGTCAAGAAGTAGCATGCG
The DNA here is from genome assembly GCF_031932565.1 of Streptomyces sp. B1866. Lineage (NCBI taxonomy): Bacteria > Bacillati > Actinomycetota > Actinomycetes > Kitasatosporales > Streptomycetaceae > Streptomyces > Streptomyces sp. B1866. The sequence goes on along the minus strand of NZ_JAVSCF010000089.1, from coordinate 3,562 downwards.
GTCGCACACGGCACGAGGGGCCGCACCCGGCGGGTGCGGCCCCTCGGCTCGTACGCTACGCGGCGCTCACGCGCTCTTCTCGTGCCGCTCCCCCGGCTCGGTGCCCCGGCTGCGCGGCACCAGCGTCGGGTTGACGTTGGAGTGCACGACGTCCGCGGTGATGACGACGCGGGCCACGTCCTTGCGGGAGGGCACCTCGTACATCACCGACATCAGCACCTCCTCCATGATGGCCCGCAGACCCCGCGCGCCGGTGCCGCGCAGGATCGCCTGGTCGGCGATGGCCTCCAGCGCGGGGCGGTCGAAGTCCAGCTCCACGCCGTCGAGTTCGAACAGCCGCTGGTACTGCTTGACCAGCGCGTTGCGCGGCTCGACGAGGATCTGGAGCAGCGCCTCGCGGTCGAGGTTGTGCACGGAGGTGATGACCGGCAGGCGGCCGATGAACTCCGGGATCATGCCGAACTTGACCAGGTCCTCCGGCATGACCTCCTGGAACTGGTCGCTGGCCTCGATCTCCCGCTTGGAGCGGATGGTCGCGCCGAAGCCGATGCCCTTCGCGCCGGCCCGCGCCTCGATGATCTTCTCCAGGCCCGCGAAGGCGCCGCCCACGATGAACAGCACGTTCGTGGTGTCGATCTGGATGAACTCCTGGTGCGGGTGCTTGCGCCCGCCCTGCGGCGGCACCGAGGCCGTGGTGCCCTCCAGGATCTTCAGCAGCGCCTGCTGCACGCCCTCGCCGGAGACGTCCCGGGTGATCGACGGGTTCTCGCTCTTGCGGGCCACCTTGTCGATCTCGTCAATGTAGATGATGCCGGTCTCGGCCTTCTTGACGTCGTAGTCCGCGGCCTGGATCAGCTTCAGCAGGATGTTCTCCACGTCCTCGCCGACGTACCCGGCCTCGGTGAGGGCGGTGGCGTCGGCGATGGCGAACGGGACGTTGAGCATCCGGGCGAGGGTCTGGGCCAGCAGCGTCTTGCCCGAGCCGGTGGGACCCAGCAGCAGGATGTTGGACTTCGCCAGCTCGATGCCGTCGTCCCGGCCCGGCCCGCCCTGCTCGCCGGCCTGGACCCGTTTGTAGTGGTTGTACACGGCGACGGACAGGGCCTTCTTGGCGGCCTCCTGGCCGACGACGTAGCCCTCCAGGAACTCGTAGATCTCCCGGGGCTTGGGCAGCTCCTCCCAGCGCACCTCGGAGGTCTCGGCCAGCTCCTCCTCGATGATCTCGTTGCAGAGATCGATGCACTCATCGCAGATGTACACGCCGGGGCCCGCGATGAGCTTCTTCACCTGCTTCTGGCTCTTCCCGCAGAACGAGCACTTGAGCAGATCGCCGCCGTCACCGATGCGTGCCACGAGGTGCTTCCCCTTCGCCTTGGTTCCGCTGCTCCGGCGGACCCGGTGCTTGCGCTGCGCTTGCTGCCTGCCTGTGTGGACCGGCCTGGTCGGAGCGTGACCGGCCCGCCGGTGGCCGGGGGCGGGCCCCTACCCCACTATGACGGTACCTTGCCGGGCCCCCGGTTCGGGCCCCCCTTGGACCGACTCGGTGGCGGCCGGGCCGCGGACCGGGCCCGGGCCGGCCGCCGGCGACCCAAGGGGGACGACGCCTCGGCGGCGTCCTGCCGGACGCCTCAGCCGACGCCCACGGAGGTCTTGCGGGTCGACACGATCTGGTCGATCAGCCCGTACGACAGGGCCTCCTCGGCCGTGAGGATCTTGTCCCGCTCGATGTCGTCGCGGATCTTCTCGATCGGGTGGGTGGAGTGCTTGGCCAGCATCTCCTCCAACTGCGAACGCATGCGCAGGATCTCGTTGGCCGCGATCTCCAGGTCGGACACCTGGCCCCGCCCGGTCTCGCTGTACGGCTGGTGGATCAGCACGCGCGCGTTGGGCAGCGCCATGCGCTTGCCGGGCGTGCCGGCCGCGAGCAGCACGGCCGCGGCGGACGCCGCCTGGCCCATGCACACGGTCTGGATGTCCGGCTTGACGAACTGCATCGTGTCGTAGATGGCGGTCAGCGCGGTGAACGAGCCGCCCGGCGAGTTGATGTAGATCGAGATGTCCCGGTCCGGGTCCATGGACTCCAGGCACAGCAGCTGGGCCATGACGTCGTTGGCGGACGCGTCGTCGATCTGGACGCCGAGGAAGATCACCCGCTCCTCGAAGAGCTTCGCGTACGGGTCGTACTCGCGGATGCCCTGCGACGTGCGCTCGACGAAGCGCGGCACGACGTAGCGCGACTCGGCCACCGGGCCGGCGAAGCGGCCGCTGCCGAGGGATCCAGCGTATGAGGGGTTCATGTCGGTGTTCACCTGTTCACCGTCCTGGTGGGCTTTTCGGATGCGGGCGTGTCGTCGCGGTGCGTGCGGTGCGGGGTCAGGCCCCGGTGCCGCCGCCGCCGGGAACGCCCGCGGCCGAGGCGATCACGTCGTCCACCAGGCCGTACTCCTTGGCCTCCTGCGCGGAGAACCAGCGGTCGCGGTCGGAGTCGCGGGTGATCTGCTCGACGGACTGGCTGGTGTGGAAGGCGGTCAGCTCGGCCATCTTCTTCTTGGTGCGCAGCAGCTGCTCGGCGTGGATCTTGATGTCCGAGGCGGAGCCGGCCAGGCCCGCGGAGGGCTGGTGGATCAGGATCTCGGCGTTCGGCAGCGCGAAGCGCTTGCCCCGGGTGCCGGCGCTCAGCAGGAACTGGCCCATCGAGGCGGCGAGGCCCATCGCGATGGTGACCACGTCGTTGCGGATGTACTGCATGGTGTCGTAGATCGCCATGCCGGCCGTGATCGAACCACCCGGAGAGTTGATGTAGAGGTAGATGTCCTTGTCCGGGTCCGCGGCCAGCAGCAGGAGCTGAGCGGTGATCTTGTTGGCGATGTCGTCGTCGACCGGCTGGCCGAGGAAGATGATCCGCTCGCCGAGCAGCCGGTTGTAGACCTGGTCGCCGAGACCGCCGCTGAAGTTGGGCTCAGCCGCGGAAGGCATCGGAAGCGTCACGTGTCCACCTGCTCATTGTCGTAACGGCCGAGTCCTTCGAGCGGCCGTCTGGAGTGTCGTCGGTGTACTTACGGACCCTAACGCGCTGGTCGGCGGGCGCCATCCCGCATCGGGAACTGTTCGCTCTGAGCGCAGGTTCCGCCGCCACGGGCGGCCCGCCCCGCCGCGGGAGAGATCCGCGGCGGGGCCCTGGGCGGCCCCTGGGGCACCGCGGAGCCGCCGGGGTCTTCCCGGGGCTTCGAGCGCGGGAACGGGCCTGGGGAGGGCGCGTGAGGCCCGTCCAGGGCCGGTCGCAGGCGGGGGCGGGCCCGGGCGCGGGCTCGCGGCGGCCTCGTACGGGCGCGGGCGCGGGCCGGGCCTTACGGGGTCCGGGGGCGGGCCTTACGGGTCCGGGGGCGGGCCTTACGGGTCCGGGGGCGGGCCTTACGGGTCCGGGGGCGGGCCTTACGGGTCCGGGGGCGGGCCTTACGGGTCCGGGTACGGGCTCGGGGGACCGCACCCGGCGGGCCCGGCCGGTGCACGCGGCGCGCCCGCGCCCCGAGGCCCGGGCAGGCCCGGAGGCGTGCGGGGCGGC
>NZ_JAVSCF010000088.1:0-22757 GCF_031932565.1 Streptomyces sp. B1866 | reverse complement strand
CGTGCGGCGCCTCGCCGCCGCCCGCGCCGGGCCCGCCCGGCTCGCCGCCGTGCCGCGGGCCCTCGGGGTGCTTCAGCAGGTCAGGGCCGCCGCGCGCGACGGCCTGGGCGCCGGCCAGGGCCGCCTCCAGCTCCGCGATACGCGCGTCGCGCTCGGCCAGCTCGGCGCCGAGCCTGCCCAGCACGTCGTCCACGCTGGCCATCTGGTACCCCCGGACCGTCATCGGCAGCCGCAGGGCCAGCACGTCGGCCCGGCCGAGCGGCCGGTCGGCGGGCAGCGGGTCCTCCAGCCGGTCGGGCGGCGCGTCGGCCAGCGGCCCCTCGCCGTCGCCGAGGACGGCGAGGGTCACCCCGCCCACTACCACGACCAAGGCGATCAGCAGGAACAAGAACACGACGATCGTCTCCCCGGGGTCGGTGCCGCCATCATCCGTCATCCTTCATCCGTCTGACCCGATCGTGCCATGCCCCGGTGACAGTGTGTCCCCGGCCGTTATCGTCACTGGCGGACAAACGAGAGGACACTGACGCGATGCTGCGGCTGGGACGACGTGAGTTCGGTGCGGACGAACGCGTGATCATGGCGATCGTGAACCGGACGCCGGACTCCTTCTACGACCGGGGCGCCACCTTCCGCGACGAGCCCGCGCTGGCCCGCGTCGAGCAGGCGGTGTCAGAGGGCGCTGCCATCATCGATATCGGCGGGGTGAAGGCCGGTCCCGGGGAGGAGGTGAGCGCGCGGGAGGAGGCGCGGCGGACGGTCGGATTCGTGGCCGAGGTGCGCAGGCGGCACCCGGACGTGGTCATCAGCGTCGACACCTGGCGGCACGAGGTCGCCGAGGCGGTCTGCGAGGCGGGCGCGGACCTGCTGAACGACGCGTGGGGCGGGGCGGACCCGCGGCTGGCGGAGGTCGCGGCCCGGCACGGCGTGGGCCTGGTGTGTACCCACGCGGGCGGCGCCACGCCGCGCACGCGCCCGCACCGCGTGGCGTACGAGGACGTGATGGCGGACATCCTGCGGGTCACCCTGGGGCTCGCCGAGCGGGCCGTGGGCCTCGGAGTGCCGCGGGAGAGCGTGCTGATCGACCCGGGCCACGACTTCGGGAAGAACACCCGCCACTCGCTGGAGGCGACGCGGCGGCTGGAGGAGATGACGCGGACCGGCTGGCCGGTGCTGGTGTCGCTGTCCCACAAGGACTTCGTCGGCGAGACGCTGGACAAGCCGGTCAAGGAGCGGCTGCTGGGCACCCTGGCCGCGACGGCGGTCTCGGCGTGGCTGGGCGCGCGCGTCTACCGGGTGCACGAGGTGGCCGAGACCCGGCAGGTGCTGGACATGGTCTCCGCCATCGCCGGCCACCGCCCGCCCGCGGTCGCCCGCCGCGGGCTGGCCTGACACGCGCTGTGACGGCGGGCGGCGCCTTCGCGCGGCCCGCGTCCGTACGGGCCCGGCGCGCGCGGCACGATCGCGGCACCCGGTCGTGGTCACCCGACCGTGGCCACACCCCGCCGTGGACACACCCGGCCGTGGTCACCCGGCCCCGTGGTCATCCGGCCCCGTGGTCACCCGGCCGTGGTCACCCGGGCGCGGTCGCGGCACCCGGCCGTGAGTCCCGGGGCCGGTCCCCGAGCCCGGCGGCCCGCCGGGCCCGCCGCGTGCGGGGCAGTCGGGCGCGTGCGCGCCGCCCCGCGTGTGTGACCGGTCAGCCCGGTGTGCGGCCGGGTCGGCCCCGCGGTGTGGCGGGTCGGCCTCCATACGGGCGGTTCAGGCTACGGGCGGGTCAGGCTACGGGCGGGTCAGGCGCCGATCTCCTTCGTCATCAGCTCGACCGCCTCGTCCACGTCGTCCGTGAGGCGGAACAGCTCAAGGTCCATCGCGGACGCCTTGCCCTGCGCGATCAGCGTGCCACGCAGCCAGTCCACCAGGCCGCGCCAGTACTCCGTGCCGAACAGGACGATCGGGAAACGGGTCACCTTCTTGGTCTGCACGAGCGTCAGCGCCTCGAACAGCTCGTCCAGGGTGCCGAGCCCGCCGGGCAGCACCACGAACCCCTGCGCGTACTTGACGAACATCGTCTTGCGGACGAAGAAGTAGCGGAAGTTCACGCCGATGTCGACGTAGGGGTTCAGGCCCTGCTCGTACGGCAGCTCGATGCCCAGGCCCACGGACACGCCGCCCGCCTCGCCCGCGCCCCGGTTGGCGGCCTCCATCGCGCCGGGCCCGCCGCCCGTGATCACCGCGAAGCCCGCCTCGGCCAGGGCCCGGCCGATGCGCACGCCCGCCGCGTACTCCGGCGACCCCTCGCGGGTGCGGGCCGAGCCGAAGACGCTGACCGCCCGGCCCAGCTCGGCGAGCGCGCCGAAGCCCTCCACGAACTCCGACTGGATGCGCAGCACCCGCCACGGGTCGCCGTGCACCCAGTCCGAGGGGCCCCGGCTGTCCAGCAGCCGCTGGTCGGTGGTGCTGTGCTGCACCTGGTGCCGACGGCGCACCACCGGGCCGGTGTGCTGCTCGGGCCAGTCCCGGGCGGGCGTGGCGGCCGCCGCCCGCTCCGCGGCCGCCTCGTCGGCCAGCGCCGCGTCCGCCGCCGCCTCCTGCGGCGACGAACGTGTCTCCTCGGGCCTGCTCATCTGGGCACTCCTTCCGCTGCTTCCGCCGCGATTCCTGCCGCGTGCCGCCAGCGTACGCACCCTTCCGCCACCCGGACGGCCTCGTGGCCGCGGGCAGGAGGGCGCGCTCAGGTGAGCCAGGCGCGCAGCCGCTCCTCCGCGGTGCGCACGGCGGCGACCGCGACGTGCTCCTCGCGCGTGTGCGCCAGCTTCGGGTCGCCGGGCCCGTAGTTCACCGCGGGCACGCCCAGCGCCGAGAACCGGGCCACGTCCGTCCACCCGTCCTTGGCGGCCAGCTCGGCGCCGACCGCCGCCACGAAGGCCGCGGCGGCCGGGTGGGACAGGCCGGGCAGCGCGCCGGGGGCGCTGTCGGTGCGGACGACATGGAAGCCGTCGAACACCTCCCGCACGTGGTCCAGGGCGGCCTCCTCCGACCGGTCGGGGGCGAACCGGAAGTTCACGGTCACGGCGCAGGCGTCCGGGATGACGTTGCCCGCGTGGCCGCCCTCGATGCGCACCGCGTTCAGGCCCTCCCGGTAGAGCAGCCCGTCGATGCGCACCTGGCGCGGCTCGTACGCGCCGAGCCGGGCCAGGACGGGGGCGGCCTTGTGGATGGCGTTCTCGCCGAGCCAGCTCCGCGCGGAGTGCGCGCGTCGGCCCGTGGTCTCCACGCGCACCCGCATGGTGCCCTGGCAGCCGCCCTCGACCCGGCCGTCGGTGGGCTCCAGCAGGACGGCGAAGTCGGCGGCCAGCCAGTCGGGGTGCCGCTCGGCGAGCCGGCGCAGCCCGTTGCGCTCGGCCTCGACCTCCTCGTTGTCGTAGAAGACGAAGGTGAGGTCGCGGTTCGGGGCGGGCACCGTGGCGGCGACGCGCAGCTGCACCGCGACGCCGGACTTCATGTCCGAGGTGCCGCAGCCCCACAGCACGCCGTCGGCGTCCAGCCGGGAGGGCACGTTGTCGGCGATGGGCACCGTGTCCAGGTGCCCGGCCAGCACCACCCGCTCGGCCCGCCCCAGGTTCGTACGGGCCACGACCGCGTCCCCGTCCCGGTCGACGGCCAGGTGCGGCAGGGCGCGCAGGGCCTGCTCGACGGCGTCGGCCAGGGCCTGCTCGGCGCCGCTGACGGAGGGGAAGTCGACGAGCCGGGCGGTGAGCCGGGCGGCGTCGAGGCTGAGGTCGAGCGGGTCGGGTGCGGGGTTCGTCGCCATGGCGGTGACCCTACCCAGCCGTCGGCTCGCCCGAGTGGGCCGGGCGAGCCGAGCGGCCGAGCCGGGCCGGGCGGGCGGCGGGGGGCCGCTGCCGTGCCGGGCGGCACCGTTGCCCCGGCCTGCGGCCAGGCTCCCGGCCGGGCCCGCCCGGGGCGCCTGCCCCGGCCCGGCACCGGCGCGGCTCCGCTGGCCCCGTCGTCCGCCCGGGGGCCGGCCCGGAGGCCGGGTCAAGGGCACGACCCGCCCTGGCCGCGCGGGCCCGGGACCAGCCGGGGCCTTCCGGCCCTGCCCGCCTCCGCCCGATCCGCGCGGCGCGGACCCGGCCGNGGCCGGGTCAAGGGCACGACCCGCCCTGGCCGCGCGGGCCCGGGACCAGCCGGGGCCTTCCGGCCCTGCCCGCCTCCGCCCGATCCGCGCGGCGCGGACCCGGCCGCCGGGCCGCGCACACCGGGCCGACCGCTCCGGCTCCGGCGATCCGGCGGCAGCCCCCTCCCGAGCGTCCGAAAGCCTTCCGGAAACCGCCGGACGGACCGCCCCGCCGCAGGCAAACGGGACCCGGACCAGCCGCGACCTCCCCGCACTGCCCGGCTCCGACCGACCCCGCCGGGATTGCCCCGGCCGCCGGGGCCGCGCACACCGGGCCGACCGCCCCGGCGCCCGCGATCCGGCGGCAGCCCCCTCCCGGTGGTCCGGAAGCCTTCCGGATGGCACCGGGCCGGACCGGCGCCGCCGACACGGGCCCGCGCGGGCGCCGCACCCGGCACCCACCCCTATCCGGCCACCCTCACCGGGCTTCCGCCCTCCGCCCGTCGCCGCCCCGGCGCCCCCAGTAACGTGGGGCGCGTGCGTCCGTCCCTCCTCGCCAGCCGCGCCCGCCTCGTGCGCGCCGCGGTCGCCTGCGCCGTACTGCTGGCTCTGATCGGGTACGTGACGGCTCATCTGCTGACGGGCGGCGGCGGACCGCCCCGGTGCACCGTGCGGGCGGACGGCGAGAAGGTGTCGCTCGACCCCGAGCAGGCCGTGAACGCCGCCACCATCGAGGCCGTGGCCTCCTCCCGCGCCCTGCCCGAACGCGCCGTCACCATCGCCCTGGCCACCGCCCTCCAGGAGTCCGGACTGCGCAACCTGCGGCGCGGCGACCGGGACTCGCTCGGCCTCTTCCAGCAGCGGCCCTCGCAGGGCTGGGGCACGGCGCGGCAGGTGCGCGACCCGGTGCACGCGGCCGGGCGGTTCTACGCCGACCTGGTGAAGGTGCCCGGCTACTCGCGGCTGCCGCTGACCGTGGCCGCGCAGCGCGTGCAGCGCAGCGGCTACCCGCAGGCGTACGCCAAGCACGAGGCCGAGGCCGCGGTGCTGACCGGCGCGCTGGTGGGCCGCGACCCGGCCGCGCTGACCTGTCCCGGGCCGGTGGACGACGGCGTGCGGGGCGACCCGGCGCGGGTGCGCGCGCGGCTGCGCCACGAGTTCGGCCCGGCGGTGCCGGCGGCCGCACCCGCACGGGCGCCCGCCGATCAGGTGGTCCTGCCCGTGGCCGCCCCGGCGCGCGGCTGGGAGCTGGCCCACTGGGCGGTGGCCCACGCGCGGGAGCTGCGCATCGCCCGCGTCGCGTACGGCGGGCGCGTGTGGCGCGGGCAGGACGCGGACAAGGGCTGGCGGGCGGCCCGGAGCGCCGCACCCGGCGTGGCCGCGGCGGCCGGGAGCGGCGGCGGGGCCGTGACGATCGAGACGGCCCACTAGCCCGGTCCCGGCCCTGGGCCCGGACCTGCCGCCCGGTGGCCGGAACGCCCTGGCCACAGCGCCGCCACGGCCCCGCCGCGGCCTTCCCCCGGCGCCCCGGCGAAGGGGTCCTTCACGCAACTCGCCGAAAGCAATCCCCCGTTGGCGGTATTCCCGCCGCATTCCGTTGACGGTCTTTCGGTAGCGGAAAGGATAATGCGATGCATTGCCAATTCTTTACCTTGGCCTGCCGCAACCTTCCCGGCCGTCGCGCGGTATTCACAGCGTCCGCCTGCCGGACAGCCTCACGTCCACACACCCTGCCGTCAAAGGAGCACCATGCCTGTCCCTCTCACGCGCCGGATCGCCAAGGCCGCCCTGCTGGTCGCCGCGACCGCCGCACCCCTGGTCGGCGCCGCCGGCGCCGCGACCGCCGCGGCCCCCGCCCCCGCCTCGGACGGGCCGAAGGTGACCGGCCTCTTCGGCCCGTCCCCGACCAAGCTCGGCGCCCAGACCCTGCGCAAGGGGCTGGGCGGGGCCGGGACGCAGCTCGGCGGCGGCGTCCGCGAGATCGGCTCCAAGGTCCTCGGGACCGGCCCCGACGGGGGCGGCGTCGTGGGCGCGGTCGCCGAAGGCACCACCGGCGGCCTGGGCAAGCTGAAGCTGGACGAGTCGCCGGTCAAGCTGCCCTCGCTGGGCATCTGACCCACCGGCCGCACCACGCGTACGCCGCGCCAGCGGGCCGTACGCCACGAAACAGGGGCCCGGGGAGTCGCCGCTCTCCCCGGGCCCCGACGCGTGTCCCGCGCGGGACCGCCGCGGCCCGCCGTACGCCCCGCACATCCGCGCACCCGCGCACCCGCGTGCCCGTACGCCCGTACGCCCGTACGCCGAAAACCCGTACACCGGAAATCCGTACGCGCGTATCGGTGCGGAAACCCGGGCCCGTACGGACACGCGGGATAACCGGAAGAAAATCAAACAAGCGGGCGGCGGGCCGAAAGGGCGCTCAGCCGCCCAGCCGCCGCACCGCCGCCGCCACCCGCTCGTCGGTCGCCGTGAACGCGATCCGCACGTGCCGCTCCCCCGCCGCCCCGTAGAAGTCGCCCGGCGCGACGAGGACGCCCCGCTCGGCGAGGGCCGCCACCGTCTGCCAGCACGGCTCGTCCCGGGTGGCCCACAGGTACAGCGACGCCTCGCTGTGCTCGATGCGGAAGCCGGCGCCCTCCAGCGCGCCGCGCAGCGCCGCGCGCCGGCGCGCGTACCGTTCGCGCTGCTCGGCGACGTGCGCGTCGTCGTCCAGCGCCGCGACCGTGGCGGCCTGCACCGGTGCGGGCACCATCATGCCGCCGTGCTTGCGAATCGCAAGCAGCTCACCCAGCAAGGCCGCGTCCCCGGCGACGAAGGCGGCCCGGTAGCCGGCCAGGTTGGAGCGCTTGGACAGCGAGTGCACCGCGAGCAGGCCCTCGAAGCCGCCGCCGCACACCTCGGGGTGCAGCACCGAGACCGGTTCGGCCTCCCAGCCCAGCTCCAGGTAGCACTCGTCGCTGACGAGCAGCACGCCGTGCTCGCGCGCCCAGGCCACGGCCGCGCGCAGCTGGTCCTTCTCCAGCACCCGTCCGGTGGGGTTGGACGGGGAGTTCAGCCACAGCAGCCGCAGGCCCCGCGGGTCCAGCTCGGCCACGTCCTCGTACGGCACCGGCTCGGCGCCGGCCAGCAGCGCGCCGACCTCGTACGTCGGGTAGGCGAGCCGGGGCACGGCCACCCTGTCCCCCGGGCCGAGGCCCAGCTGCGCGGGCAGCGAGGCCACCAGCTCCTTGGAGCCGACGACCGGCAGCACCTCGGTGTGCCCGGCGCCCACCGCGCCGAGCCGCCGCCCCAGCCAGCCGGTGATCGCGTCACGCAGCCGCGGGGTGCCCCACACCGTCGGGTAGCCGGGGCTGTCGGCGGCGCCGGACAGGGCCGCGCGGATCAGTCCGGGCACGGGGTCGACGGGCGTGCCCACCGACAGGTCCACGATGCCGTCCGGATGGGCCGACGCGGTCGCCTTGTGCGGTTCCAGGCGGTCCCAGGGGAAGACGGGCAGGCGGGTGGAGACGGAGGGCACGGTGGGGCTCGCTTTCATGGAACGGGCGCGTGGCGACACGCCCGGTCCCGCAGGGCCGGGGCGGACGGCCCGGACCGTACGGGACCGAGAGTGGCGCTACGCGCGGAGTGGCGCCGCGTACAGGACGCTACGCGCCGGGCAGCGCCGCGTGCGAGACGGCGCTACCCGCAAGGGTTCACTCGTCGTGCTCCTGCGGCGGCAGCGCGGCGACGAACGGGTGGTCCCGCTCAATCAGGCCCAGCTTGCTGGCGCCGCCCGGGGAGCCGAGTTCGTCGAAGAACTCGACGTTCGCCTTGTAGTAGTCCTTCCACTCCTCCGGGACGTCGTCCTCGTAGAAGATGGCCTCGACCGGACACACCGGCTCACAGGCGCCGCAGTCGACGCACTCGTCCGGGTGGATGTACAACGCCCGGTTGCCCTCGTAGATGCAGTCGACGGGGCACTCCTCGATGCACGCCTTGTCTTTCAGGTCGACACAAGGCTGCGCGATGACGTAGGTCACGCTGTCGTTCCTCCTCGTAGGGGCTGGCTATCGCGCGGGAGCGCGGCGTCGTCGATGCCCGCACCTAGTATCACCGTTCCGGGGCACCAGACGAACATGAGGGGCGATCTGAGCTGTGCATTTCACCGCCGGTGGCCGGTTTGAGGTCCGCATCACAGCTGCTGACGTGGGAAAACGGGTCTCCGTCCGGCTGGCGATCGAGGGCGGCGGCGGGCCGGAGAGGTTCACCGACGTGGTCGGTGTTCTCACATCGTGGACTGGCGGGGTGCTGCGGGTCACCCGGCGGACCGGGCAGGAGGTCCGTATCGCGGAATCGTCGCTGGTGGCGGGCAAGGTGGTGCCCGCGGCGCCGGCCCGCCGCCGGGGCCCGGCGGCGGGCGTGGCGGAGCTGGAGCGGGTGGCCTCCCGCGGCTGGCCGGCCGTGGAGCGGGCCCGGCTCGGCGGGTGGGAGCTGCGCGCGGCGTCCGGCTTCACCCGCCGCGCCAACTCGGCGCTGGCCGTCGGCGACCCCGGCCTGCCGCTGGACGACGCGCTGGAGCGGGTCGCCCGCTGGTACGCCGAGCGCGGGCTGCCCGCCTACGTCCAGGCGCCCGGCCCCGCCCCGCGGGGCGGCACGCCGGGCGACGACCCGCTCGCGGCGCGGCTCACGGCGCTCGGCTGGGCCCGGGAGGTCTCCGCCGAGGTGCGCACCGCCGCCCTCGCGCCCCTGGCCGACCGGGACGCCGACACCCCGCGCGTGACGCTGGCCCGGCACGCCGACGCGGCGTGGCTGGCCCGGTACGGGCGCGTCGGCGGGCTCGGCCCACGGGCGCGCGCGGTACTGGAGGGCGGTCCTTCGGTGTGGTTCGCGACGATACGGGCAGAGATAGCCGACACAGACAGCACCACGGACGCGAGCGCGGCCGGCACCTCGGCGGCCGCGGCCCGGACGACCACGCCGGAGGCCGGCGCGGAGGCGGCCCACGCGGCCGGCGCCGCGGCGATCGGCCGGCTGGTGGTGGACGGCCGCTGGGCGGGCTTCGCGGCGATCGAGGTCGCCCCGGACAGCCGCCGCCGGGGCCTGGCCACCGCCGTGACGGCCGCGCTCGCCCGCCAGGCCCTGACCGAGGGCGCCTCGGCCGCGTACCTCCAGGTCGAGACGGACAACCAGGCCGCCCGCGCCCTCTACGACGGGATGGGATTCACCGTCCACCACACCTACCACCACTGGCGCCGATGAACGACTCCACCGCCCACCGCCGCCGCTTCGCCGCGGCGGCCCGCGAGGACCGCCCCGACCTGGCGCTGCTGTGCCTGCTGCTGGGCGCGGAGGCCGACCCGGACTTCGGCGACACCGGGATCGACGAGGCCCAGATCGAGCTGGACCGGCTGGCCGGCGAGCTGCCGTACGCGCCCGGGCGGCCCGGCGCGTGGGCCGCCGCCGTGGCCGACCTGCTGGGCGGCCGCTACGGCTTCCACGGCACGCCGGGCGACTACCAGCGGCTGGAGTCCTCGCTGCTGCACGAGGTGCTGCGGCGCCGCCGCGGCCTGCCCATCCTGCTGTCCGCCGTCTGGATCGAGGTGGCGCGACGGGCCGGCGGCCCGGTGTACGGGGTCGCGCTGCCCGGCCACTTCGTCGTCGGCTTCGGCGACCCGTACGGCGAGCACGTGCTGGCCGACCCCTTCAACGGCGGCCGGCCGCTGTCCGGCGAGGACGCGGCCCTGCTCGCGGCGGGCGCGACCGGCGCCCCGCTGCCGCCGTCGGCGCTGGCCCCGGCCGAGCCGCTGGAGATCGTGCTGCGCGTGCTGAACAACATCCGCGCCTGGGCCGCCGCCCGTCCCGAGCGCACCGACGTGCGGCTGTGGGCCGTGGAGCTGTCCCTGCTGCTGCCCAGCCACCCGGCCCGGCTGCGGTACGAGCACGCGCACCTGCTGGTGGAGCGGGGCGACTTCCTGACCGGGGCGCGGGAGCTGGAGACGTACGCGGACGCGGTGGCGGGGGTGGAGCCGGAGGCGGCCGAGACGATGCGGCGGCAGGCGCGGGCGGCGCGGGCCCTGCTGAACTGAGGCCCGCCTCGCGGCGGCCGCCTCCCCTCCTCACGCTTCGGGCCCGGCCCGGGCTCGTACTTCTGCCGACGGCTTGGCTCACCGACTGGTCGGGACATGGGAGAGCCCCGCCCGTCTGCCACGGGGGAGGGCAGACGGACGGGGCGGGGGCCGACGCGTGCCGACCAACCGCGTCGGCNGCCGACGTGTGCCGGGCGTACCTCTCACACACGTCGGCCCGTGTCCCTCACCGCCTACGGGGGCGGCGGCGCCCGGTGCGCGGCTCCGGCCGCGCGACGACGGGCAGGCGGGGCGGGGCGCGAGTGGCGCTCACTCGGCTCGCGCGCCCTGCCGAGGGACGGCTTGCCGTTCCGGCGCGGGGGCCGGAACGGGGCTGTCAGTCGCCGATGCGCGCCCCGCATTTCCTGCACCTGATCCAGTTGCCGCTGGGGCTGATCTCCCAGTCGTGGTCACAGTCGGCTTTGGACACGATCCCTCCTTGAGCTCTTGAGGCACGAGGTCCTGAGGCACCGGGGGCAGTTCACGGGCCGGTGCCATTCGGTCGTCTCCCCGGACGCGCCGCACGCCGGACGCCCGTTCCGGACCTGGTGCACGGTCTCCAGGTCCTCGCCGACCGTCACGGTCCAGCCGCCGGGCGGCGGGACGACGGGGTCCGNNNTGATCTCCCAGTCGTGGTCACAGTCGGCTTTGGACACGATCCCTCCTTGAGCTCTTGAGGCACGAGGTCCTGAGGCACCGGGGGCAGTTCACGGGCCGGTGCCATTCGGTCGTCTCCCCGGACGCGCCGCACGCCGGACGCCCGTTCCGGACCTGGTGCACGGTCTCCAGGTCCTCGCCGACCGTCACGGTCCAGCCGCCGGGCGGCGGGAGCACGGGGCCCTGGTCGTCCTCCGCGACGGGCGGAGTGGAGACCACGGCGGACCCGGCCCCGAGCTTCGCGCGGAAGCGCCCGATCAACTCGGCCCTGAGGTCCCGCTGCCGCAACGCGTCCGCCGAGTCCTTTACCCGGGCGTTTGTCGTCTTGCCCTTGCGTTTCGTTTTGCGGACTTCGATCGGTCCACCCACGAACGGTTCCTTTCGATGCACCCCGTCCGCCGGATGAGAAGGGGATCACCCGGAGCGGGCAGGGGGTTTACAGGTTGCCGGTGAAGGCGGCGGAGAGCAGGAATCCCACTGCCGCCGATACGGCGAACACGAGCACGCCGACGACGTATCGGCCGATAGCGGGGATCACCGACCGGCCTTCGCGACCCTGGCGGCCCTGGCGGCCTTCACAGGGCCCAGGGGTCGGCCGGGTCGTCCAGCCAGGCCCGGTGCCCTTCGGCGGAGACGGTGAGGCCGAACCGGGTGTGGTCCGGCCTGCCGTGGTCCGTCCACCACCGGTAGGCGGTCTCGATCTCGTCCCACAGCCGACGCGGTCCGGACTGCCAGACCCGGGCCTCGTCCCGCCCGTCGCGGAACAGCACGCAGGCCCAGGACCGGTCGCCCAGTCCGTAGAACCACACCGGCCGGGCCCCGTCGCGCCGGTCGGCCACGGCCTGGACGCAGTCGCGTACGCGCAGGCCCAGGGCGAACGGCAGGGCGGTGTACCTCCCGGTGACGAACTCGGCCTCGGTGACCGTGGTCGTGGACGTGTCCGCGCTGTCCACCGCCCCGGGAGCGACGTACTCGCCGACGACGATCCGGGGGCTCCGTTGAGAGCGGAGTTTCATGAACTCCACGGGCCGGGTGAAGGCGCCGGAGGCGATTCCGTCCTTGACCACCAGCCGGGCGACGGCGTCCGCGTTGCTGTAGTGCGTGCCCCACGGGGCGACGATGACGCCGCCCTGGCGGACCTGTTCGACCCATGCCCCGGGGATCTCGCGGAGTCCGACCGTGGCCAGGACGCGGTCATACGGCGCGTTGTCCACGTGGCCCCTGAACCCGTCGCCTACGACCACGTCCGGGTACAGACCGGCCGCGTACAGCCGTTCGCGGGCCCGCGCCGACACAGCGCGGTCTACTTCCACCGTGGTGACGTTCCGGCCCCCGCAGCGGTGTGCCAGTGCCCCGGCCGTCTCGCCCGTGCCGGTGCCCACGTCGAGCACGCGCATGCCCGCTTCCGCCGCCAGGTCCGCCAGCAGCGAGTAGACGACGGACGGCGCGGAGGAGGAGCTGGTGGGCGCGCGCCCCGGGTCGGCACCGGTGTGGGCGCCGTCGTCCCACTGCGTGACGACGGGAACGTCGCTGTCGACCGCCGCGTACCAGGCGTCCGGGTCGTCGGCACGGTTCACCGCGACGCTGGTGCGCCGGTCCATGTCGAACGGCCACATCAGGTCGGGCAGGAAGGCGGCCCGGTCCACGGCGGCGAAGGTCGGTGCCCACTCCGGCGACAGGACACCCTTGTCGAGCAGGACGCACCCCAGCTCCTTCCGGCCGGGGCGGTCCGTCTGCGCGATGTTCCGGGTCACTTGCGGTGGGTCCCGTCGCCTGGCGGGGTGGAGCCGTCGGGGCTCGGCTCCTGAGGCGTCCACGGGGTGCCCGGGTGACCGTCGCCCCCGCCCCCTCCGCCTCCACCGTGCTGCCCGCCGTCGGCGGCGGTTGCGATCTGTACGGCCGTCATTCCTCGACTCCCTTCCTGTGTCTGGCCTGTGGTGCACGGACGGTTCGGGGAAACCCCGGCGCCCGCCGCTCGTTGCGGTGTGTACTGGATACGGCTACGCAACGTCGTGCCACCATTCAGCTCCACACCGACAGCGGTCGGGTAGTCCGGGATGCGGACCCCCGACGGCTGTCCACATCGACGGTCCGAAGGGAGACCGATGCCGCAGCCCCCCAAGCCCCTTCAACCGGGCCGGTCGGCCCGGGACTGGTTCGGCGCGGAGCTGCGCCACTGGCGTACGCAGCGGGGGCTGACGCAGGACCAGCTCGGGGCGTTGGTGCACGTCAGCGGCGATCTCATCGCGAAGATCGAGAAGGCGGTGCGCGCGTGCGACCCGCACCTCGCGGAAGCCCTGGACACCGAGTTGGAGACCGGCGGCGTCCTGGCCCGCGCCCTGGTACGGGTGCGTGCGGAAGCGGACAGCCGTGCCGCCGATGCGGACAACGCCGCCGCCGCGCCCCGGAACCGTGGCCCACGGCCCGAGACTGTCGGTGTTCCGGTCCCCTCCGGCTCGTCGCTGCCGGACACCGGGCCCGGGGCCGATGTGGGCGGGGTGATTCGCGTGCCCTGCCGCACCGCAGACGGAAGGATCATCTTCGTGACGATGCCGCGCCGCGCGCTCCTGCACGGAGGGGCCACCGGAGCAGCGTTGTTCACGGCGACACCACCGGTGTCCGAGCCGCTGTTCCGGCCGATTGGCGGGCAGGCCGCGTTTGTGTCAGAACGCCACCCCGTCGAACACCTTCGGCAATTCCGCCGAGCCTTGGTCAACTGCGACAACCTGCTTGGCTCGGTCCTCCTGATCGACACGGTGCGTGATCACATTGCGCTCATCCAGCGTTTGCGTCGTGACGCCTCGGGGGCCGACCGCAAGGCGCTGCTCCAGGTCCAAGCCGAGTACGCGGAATTCTGCGGCTGGCTTCACCAGGACGCGGGTGATCAGCGAGCGGCACAGTACTGGACCGACCGCGCCCTGGACTGGTCCCATGCGAGCGGCGGCCAGGAGACGATCGTCTACATCATGATCCGCAAAGCGCAGCTCGCGGGCGACAGACGGGACCCGGCCGATGCGGTAGACCTTGCCGAAGCAGCTCAGAACATGGCGCTGCCGCGCGGCCGCCTGAGCGCCATGAGTTCACTTTCCAGCGCCCACGGACACGCACTGAGCGGCGACGCGGCAGCCTGTCGCCGCACCTACGACAGAGTCGTCGGGATGATGGACGATCTGGCGGTCGATTCCCCTCATCGCCGTGGCTGGTGGCTGGACACTCCTCACGTCCAGGCCCAGCGTGCACACGCTCTGTCACTCATTGGTGACCACCAAGCCGCGGAGAGCGGCTTCGACAAGGCGATTGAGGAGATCTCACCGACCTATCGGCGAGATCGGGGGTTCTTTCTCTCCCAGGCAGCTGTGGCCCACGCGCGAGCCGGCCACCCTGAACTCGCCGCCAGAAGGGCTTTGCAAGCTCTACCCATCGCGGCGCAGACCGGCTCCGCGCGCATCTTCAGGGAGCTGTCGGTGCTTGACGCACAGATGCGCCAGTGGCGTGCGGTCCCCGACGTGTTGGAATTCCGGGACGCACTGGACAGCCTCATCGCTCACGAAAGCTGAGCGCCGCCCGTACCCCCGATGAGGAGCGTGCACGCTCACATGACCACCTACGACACATCGCCCGACCGGCTGCTGTTCCTCACCCAGCAACCCGCCGACGAGGTCCACCTCGCCGTCGCACCGCTGATCGTCGGCCACGCCGACGCACCCCGCTTCCTCAACCCCGGCGACTACCCCGGCGGACCCACCCGCCGCATGGCGCTGATCGAAGCTCGCACCATCGGCGATGTCGTCCTCCTGCGCTACGCGCCCAAGGAGCCCACCGGCGAGGCCACCCCGTGACCCCCGCCGCCCCCGGACCCGACACCGACCGGCACTGGCTGAGCCTGGCCATCGCCCAGGCCGCCCTGTGCCCGCCCGCGTCCACCGCCTACAACGTGGGTGCCGTCATCGTCGCCGCCGACGGCACCGAGCTCAGCCGCGGCCACAGCCGCGAAGGGGGCGACCCGCACGTCCACGCCGAGGAAGCCGCCCTCGCCAAACTCGCACCCGACGACCCCCGGCTCTCCGCGGCGACCCTCTACAGCTCCCTCGAACCCTGCTCCCAGCGCCGGTCCCGCCTCCGCACCTGCACCCGACTCATCCTGGACGCCCGCATCCCCCGCGTCGTCACCGCCTGGCGCGAGCCCGACCTCTTCGTCGCCGACTGCCAGGGCGTCGAACTGCTCACCCAGGCCGGGGTCGACGTCATCGAGATCCCCGACCTCGCCGCCGCCGCTCGCGCCGCCAACAGTCACCTGGACCTTTAGCACCCCGTCGTCAGGCTGCACCAGGTCGCTGTCCCAGCCACCACGTTTCGCCCTCCGGGAGTTGCCTGAGCGGGCAGTCGCTCCCCTCACCTCTGTCGGGCCGCCCGTCGGCCGCTGGGGCGGTCCCGCGCGTACAGCCGCCGACCGCCCGTACCCGCATGCCGGACGTTCGCCGGGACCCTCACGGCGGCCGTGAGGGTCCCGGCTCGGGTCAGCCCGTGGCCTCGCCCAGGCGCACGGTCCGCTCGGCGGGCGTCGTGCCCAGCAGGCCCTTGCCCAGCGCGACGGCCACGTCGTTCGGCGTGACGGGCTTCTTCGTGCCGTCTCCGCGCTCGATGAGGACGCCGTCGAAGATGTGCCCGTACAGTTCCTTCAGCTTGGCCAGGTCGTAGTGCGGGACCAGCTTGCCGTCGACCGCCCGCATGGACAGGATCTTCGGCAGCGACCGCTCGGGGCCGAACTTGATGACCTGCCCGGTGGACGCCGTGACGGTCACGATGCCGGACATCGCGGGCTCGGCGAAGGACTTCATGGCCCGGTCGACCTCGGCCTTGCCCACGGTCGGCTCACGGACGGTGATGGGCAGCGCGACGACCCTGTCCTCGCCCGTGGCGGCCCGTTCGCGGAACGCCTCGGAGACGGCCCGGACCGCCTGGTCGACGTCCAGCGCCTTGCCGGACCTGCCGTAGACCGGCAGCGCCCGGCCCGGCTCGAACGCGATCGAGCCCTCGCGCGCCGAGCCGGTGTTGCCCGCCAGCCGCTCCAGCGCGTCGCGCAGCTTCTCCTCGTCGACCAGCAGCGCCGGGTCGGCCTCGTGCGTGCTGCCGAACAGCGAGCCGATGACGGTGACCGGGTTGTAGTCGCGGCCGGCGATGTCGCGGACGGTGGCCTCGGTGTCCAGCGCCAGGCCCGCGACGGACGGCTTGAGCTGCCGCTGCTGGCCGTCGATGGACACCTTCAGCGGCGCGTGCGTGCGGCCGCCGAGCGCGCCGTCGAGCTTGTCGACGGCCGCCTGCTTGGAGTCGCCGCCGATGTCGACGCCCAGGACGGTGGTGCCGTTGGGCACGTCGGCGTGGTTCATCACCAGGCCCGCCGCGTAGGCGATGCCGACCACGGCCACCAGGGCGGCTCCGGCCGCGACGAGCTTGGACCGGCCCTTCTTGGCGGGCTTCGCGGGCTTGCCGGGCTGCGCGGCCCTGGGCGCCGCGGGCTCGGCGGGCGCCGCGGGCTCGGCGGCCGCGGCCGCCCCGGCTGCGGCGCCGGAGGGCGCCGTCGCGGCGGCGCCCGCGGGACCGTCCTGGCCGCCGGGCCGCGCGCCGGACGGCGGGTACAGCGAGGCGGGCCGGTCGTCGGCCGGGCGCACCACCGGGATGCCGCTGACGAGCGTGTCGCTGGACGCCTGCCCCGCGGGCCGCTGCCCGGTGCCGGAATCGGGCGTGCCGGGCTCGTGGAAGAGGTCCATGCCGTCCGGCGGCCCGGCCGTGGGCGCCTCGCCGGCGCCCGGCACCGGGTACTGGCCGGTCGGGTGCTGGCCGGTCGGGTGCTGGCCGGTCGGGTGCTGGCCGGTCGGGTGCTGGCCGGTCGGGTGCTGGCCGGTCGCCGGATCCGTCGGCGATACGACCGGGAGGGCGGCCGTCGTGGCGCCGAGCGAGCCCGACAGCGGGGAGCCGCTCGGCGGGCTCGGCGGACCCGCCTCGAACGGGTCCAGGCGGTCGGGCGCGGTGCCCGCGCCCGCCGGGCCGCCGAGCCCGGCGAGGTCGCCGACGGGGAAGCCGTCGGGCGGGGTGTCCGTGCGGAACCCGCTGGGCGGGGCGTCGGCGTGGAAGGCCTGCGCCGCCAGGTCCGCGCCGGCGCCGTGCGCCGGGGCGCTCGGGTCGAAGCCGTGCGCCGGGGTGGGGGGGCCGCCCGCCGCCGGGTCGAAGCCGCCCGGCAGCCCGCCCAGCAGGCCGCCTGGCGAGCCCGCGGGCTGCCCGTCCGGCTGTCCGGCTCCGTACCCGGGGCCGCCGGCGGGCGGAGTGCCGTACGGCGCGGTGCCGGCGCCGGGCAGGCCGACGGCGGGCGTGCCCGCGACCGGCGTGTCGTACGCGGGCGTACCGGCCGGGGGCTGGTCGAACGCGGGAGCGCCGCCGAACGCCGGGGTGCCTGCCGACGGGGTGCCGAACGCCGGGGTGCCTGCCGACGGGGTGCCGTAGGCCGGGGTGCCCGCCGACGGGGTGCCGTAGGCCGGCGTGCCGAACGCCGGCGTGCCGTAGGCGGGCGTGCCGGTCGTCGGGCCGCCCATGCCGGGCGTGCCGAACAGCGTCCCCACCGCCGGGGTCCCCACGGAGGGCGTGCCCCCCGCCGGGGTGGCCGGGTCGGCCGGGGTGCCCGGGAGCGGCGTGGCGCCGGAGAAGTCGGCGCTGCCGGTCGACGGGTCCGCCTTGGGCTTGCGGGGCGAGAACCAGTCGCTCGCGCGCGACTCGCCCTTCTTCCCCTCCGCGTCCCTGGTGTCTATGCCCTGGCCGTCCGCGGGCGCGCCCGCGGGCGCCGCGCCGTCCGCCGGCGTACCGGCCGAAGGCGTGCCGTCCGCGCCGTCGCCCGCGTCGGCCGCGCCCTGAGTGGCCGCCGCCGCGTCGTCGGTGACCGGTGTGCGCATGACCACCGGGGGGATGGGCCGCGAGCCGGGGATGTTGATGCGGATGCGGGTGGTCAGGGTGGTCTCGGTCTTCGGCTCGTCCGGCTTGGCCGCCTCCCGCGCCTCCCCGCCCGTACCGTGCGCGGATCCGTACGGCGGCGTGCCCGACGGGTACGAGGGGCCGCCCTGCCCGGCCCGGGCCCCGGGGGATGAACTGTCAGATTCACGGCTCAATGCAGGCTCTCCCAGTCAGCTCCGCCGCCCGTCTGGCGCACGCGGGCGGCTCGGCGGCGGCACCACCATACTGGGCTCCGCACACCCTCACACGGCGACCGTCGCAACAGCGGACCACTCGCTTCCGCACGGCTCGGCCCGGCATCCGGACATACCACGGCGCGGCCGCCGTGTCATCGTCTCCGGGCGCGCGTACCGCCGTGCGGGCGCGCGTCGGCACCCCGCGCGCGGCCGGCCGAGCGACACCGCGCGGGCCCGGCAGCCCGCTGCCGCCGGTCACCGCGCGCGCCCGGCGTCGGGCGGCTGCGGCAGGCGCGGGAACGTAGCGCACATCACACCGCAGAACATGCCGCCCACCAGGAACAGATACGACCCGGCCCGCGCGCCGAGCAGGTAGTCCCCCTCCGGGCGGGTGGTGGTGAGCAGCAGCACGGCCACGATCCAGGCGAGGGCCGGCGCCCCGCCGCCCATCCGGGTGCCGGTGGCCCGTACGCCGCCGTAGGCCAGCCCGGCGAGGGCGAGCAGCGCGAGCAGCAGCCCGCCGGGGAACCAGCCCTCCTGGACCAGCGCGCCCGCCACGGCGGCGAGCGCGCCCAGGACGGCCAGCAGCGCGTACGCGGCCAGCCGGCCGGCCCGCGCGGCCGTCCCGGAACGCCCTGGTCCCCCAGGACTCCCCGCTCCGCCAGAACCGGAGCGCGCCGCCGCGCCGCCGCCCCCGGCCCGCTCCGGCCGCCCGGACCCGGCCGGCGGCGTGGCCCGTCCGGAGGACTTCCCCGCGCCTCTTCCGGCTCCGGGCGTTCTCGCGGAGTCCGCGCCGCTCACGGCTCCACCACCCCGGCGAACAGGTCGTCCTCGGGCGTGCCCGCGGCCTCGCCCCGGGCGATCAGGTAGTGCTCCGTACTCACCAGCGGTATCGGCAGCTTGTTGGAGAGGGCGAAGAACGGGCCGTCCACGGCGATCTGCGTGGCATGGGCACGCATCGCCGCGGCCTTTGCATCCGCATACGCCGTGCCGTCGATCACAGCCGTCACCCGGGCGTCGTCGACCACGCCCGGCACGTCCCCTGGCTCAAAGGTGTCGGGAAACGGCAGGTTCCTGCCTGCCGCGCGCAGTCGTGCCATGCCCTCCTGGACGGTGGAGCGCGCCACGCAGTTCCAGTAGACCTTGGCGACGCCGTGCGGGGCGCCGAGGTCCGGGCGGAAGTCCGGGTCGGCGGCCAGGTCGGCCGCGCGCATGGCGACGCGGTGGGCCTGGATGTGGTCGGGGTGGCCGTAGCCGCCGTTCGGGTCGTAGGTGACCAGCACCTGCGGCCTGACCTCGCGGACCACCGCCACCAGGTACGCGGCGGCCTCGTCCACGCCGGCCCGCCAGAAGCAGTCCGGGCGGTCGTTGGCCGGGGTGCCGATCATGCCGGAGTCGCGGTAGCGGCCGGGGCCGCCCAGGAAGCGGTGGTCGCGCACGCCCAGCTCCCGCATGGCGGCGGCGAGTTCGCCGATCCGGTGCGGGCCGAGCGCGTCCTCGTGGTCGGCGGCCAGGTGCGCCAGGTCGGCCGGGATGACCTCGCCCTCCTCGCCGAGCGTGCAGGTCACCAGCGTGACATGGGCGCCCTCGGCGGCGTAGCGGGCCATGGTCGCGCCGTTGTTGATCGACTCGTCGTCCGGGTGCGCGTGCACCAGCAGCAGACGCCGAGCGGGAAGGTCGGTCATGGTGCACAGCCTACGAGCCCCCCGCCGGCCCGCGCGGCGGCGGTGCCGGGCAGCGGGGCGGGCCGCGGCCGCGCCGGGGCATGCCGCGGGCGGCGCCGGGTAGACGCGGAATGAGCCCGTCAGCGGGCGGATGGCCCGTCAGCGGGCCGTTGGGGCCACGCCGCCCCGGCCGCGGGGCGCGCGTGGCGTCGCGCTGCCACGGCGTCAGGCTGTCGCGGCGTCAGCCGTCCCGTCCGTTGCGCTTTTCACCAAGTCGCCAGGTGGCTACAGCTTCACGTCGCCGATCATGTCCGTGACGTTCGTCGTCAGATCGTCGATGGTCGGGGCGATCGAGGAGCTGGCGAGATAGAAGCCGAGCAGCACGCACAGGATGGCGTGCCCTGCTTTCAGCCCCGACTTCTGGACAAGCAGGACGACGATGATCAGCAGCAGCACGACCAGCGAGATCGAGAGCGCCACGACGGCTCACCTCCAGGTACACGCGCTCGGACGGGACAACCATATTGATGCCACAGGGGCCATGCCGACTATGCGCAAGCGATCATAACTTTGAGTCCGTGCGCACGTCTCGGTGCACGGGAGCATGACAGGGGCGCATGCCAGTTCGCACCTGCGACGAAGTCGTCACTCCCCGCGCCCGACCGGCTCGCCGCCGCCGGGCCCGCCGGGCCGTAGGCTCGGCCCATGACTCGCCCTGAGACCCGCCCGGAGAACGGACAGCTCTCCTTCCCCCGGCAGCACGCGCGTACCCAGCGGTTCAGCCTCGGCGCGCCGCGCTCCTTCAGCGTGTCCCCGGACGGCGCGCGCGTCGTGTTCCTGCGCTCCCGTACGGGCACCAGCCGGGCGAACCTCCTGTGGGTGTACGACACCGCCGAACGGCGCGCGTACGTGGCCGCGGACCCCGACGCGCTGCTGGGCGGCTCGGACGAGGAGTTGCCGCCCGAGGAGCGGGCGCGCCGCGAGCGGGCCCGCGAGGGGTCGGCCGGCGTGGTCGGCTACGCGCTGGACGAGGCCGGGGAGTTGGCGGCCTTCACCCTCTCCGGGCGGCTGTTCACCGCCGAGCTGCGCGCGGGCACCGCGCGCGAACTGCCCGCCGCCGGCCCGGTGGTGGACCCGCGCCCCTCGCCGGACGGGCGGCACGTGGCGTACGCGGCGGGTGGCGCGCTGCGCGTCACCGGTGCGGACGGGTCCGGGGACCGGGCGCTGGCCGGGCCGGAGGGGCCGGGCGTGACGTACGGTCTGGCGGAGTTCATCGCGGCGGAGGAGATGGACCGCTACCGGGGCTTTTGGTGGTCGCCGGACAGCACCGCGCTGCTGGTCGCCCGCGCGGACGACGCGCCGGTGCGGCGCTGGTGGATCGCCGATCCGGCGCACCCGGACCGGGAGCCGGCCGAGGTGGCCTATCCGGCCGCGGGCACGCCCAACGCCGACGTGCGGCTGGTGCTGCTCGGGCTGGACGGCGCCCGTACGGAGGTGGCGTGGGACCGCGAGGGCCACCCGTATCTGGCGCGCGTCCACTGGTCGGCGTACGGGCCGCCGCTGCTGCTCGTACAGTCCCGGGACCAGCGCGAACAGCGGTACCTGACGGTGGACACCGCGACCGGGAGCACCACCGTGGTGCACACGGAGACCGACGCGGCCTGGCTGGAGCTGTTCTCCGGGGCGCCCGCCTGGACGCCCTCGGGAGAACTGGTCCGCGTGGTGGACATCCCCGCCGGGGCGGACGGGGCCGACGGCGGCGCGCGCGTGCTGGTGGCCGGGGACCGGCGGCTGACCACCGGGGCGCTGCACGTGCGCGCGGTGCTCGACGTCGGCGCGGAGGACGTGCTGTTCTCGGCGTCGCCGGGCGCGGCGGCGGGGCTGCCCGACCGGCCGGGCGAGATCGGCGTGTACCGCGTCCGGTACGACGGCGCAGCGGCCCCGGGCGGCGACGGCGGACCGGAGCCGGTGACCGCCGGAGTGCCGGGCCCGGCCGTGCGGTCCGCGGCGCGCGGCGGGGACGTGCTGGTGCTGGCGTCCAGCGTGCCGGACCGGCCGGGCGCGGCCGTGGAGGTGCTGCGACTCGGCGACGCCGACGAGGTGGAGGGCCCGGAAGGCAAGGGCCGGGAGCCGGTCCTGGTCGGCCGCGTCGACTCGTACGCCGAGGAGCCGGTCATCACCGCCCGGCCCCGGCTGGTCTTCGCCGGCGAGCGGGCCGTCCCGAGCGCCGTGCTGCTGCCCGCCGGCTACCGGGAGGGCGACGGGCCGCTGCCGGTGCTCATGGATCCTTACGGCGGCCCGCACGGCCCGCGCGTGGTGGCCGCGCACAACGCGCACCTGACCTCGCAGTGGTTCGCCGACCAGGGTTTCGCCGTGGTGGTGGCGGACGGCCGGGGCACGCCGGGCAGGTCGCCGGGCTGGGAGAAGGCCGTGGCGCACCGCCTGGCGGAGGTGTCGCTGGCGGACCAGGTGGCCGCGCTGCACGCGCTGGCCGAGCGCTTCCCGCTGGACCTGGGCCGGGTGGGCATCCGCGGCTGGTCGTACGGCGGGTTCCTGGCGGCGCTGGCGGTGCTGCGCCGCCCGGACGTGTTCCACGCGGGTGTGGTGGGCGCGCCGGTCACCGACTGGCGGCTGTACGACACGCACTACACCGAGCGCTACCTCGGCGACCCCGGCGAGCGGCCCGAGGTGTACGCCGCCAACTCCCTGGTGACCGACGAGGGCCTGTCGGGCGCGGCGGACCTGGCGCGGCCGATGATGGTCGTCCACGGGCTGGCGGACGACAACGTGGTGGTCGCCCACAGCCTGCGGCTGTCCTCGGCGCTGCTGGCCGCAGGCCGGCCGCACGAGGTGCTGCCGCTGTCGGGCGTGACCCACATGACGCCGCAGGAGCAGGTCGCGGAGAACCTGCTCCTGCTCCAGGTGGACTTCCTGAAGCGGTCGCTGGGCGTGCGCTGACCGCGCGCGGGCGGCCGGGCCCCCGCGCGAGGTGCGGCCCGCGCGGGCGCCCTGCGCGCCCGCGGCCCGTCGGCACGGG
>NZ_JAVSCF010000087.1:0-22786 GCF_031932565.1 Streptomyces sp. B1866 | reverse complement strand
AACGACGTGGTGGCGGAGCTGGGGGAGGAGTCGTTCACCACGTGCCTGTACGGGGTGTACGACCCGACGACCCAGGTCCTCAGCTATGCCGACGCCGGGCACCTGCCCCCGGCCGTCGCGCTGCCGGACGGCACGGTGTCCTTCCCCGCGCTGGACCCGGACCCG
Organism: Streptomyces sp. B1866; assembly: GCF_031932565.1. Classification (NCBI taxonomy): domain Bacteria; kingdom Bacillati; phylum Actinomycetota; class Actinomycetes; order Kitasatosporales; family Streptomycetaceae; genus Streptomyces; species Streptomyces sp. B1866. Next base: position 22,621 of record NZ_JAVSCF010000087.1, on the reverse strand, counting down.
CCGCTGGGCGTGGCCGACCCGCCGTTCGAGGTCCACGAGGTGCGGCTGCCCGAAGGCAGTCTCCTCGTCCTGTACACCGACGGTCTGGTGGAAATCCCGGGCGGGGACATCGAGGACGGCATGGCCCGCCTGACCGGGACCCTGGCCACCGCGCTGGCCGACAGCGGCGGAGGAACCTACGGCGGCGACCTGGACCCGCTGTGCGACGCGGTCACCGCCGCCGTGCCGCCCGCCGACCGGCCCGCCCCGGACGACACCGCCCTCCTCATCGCCCGCACCCGTGCCCTGCCCGCCGACGCGGTGGCCTCCTGGCCGCTGCCCGACGACCCGGTCGCCGCCTCCCAGGCGCGCAAGTACGTGCGCGAGCAGCTGGCCGTCTGGGACCTTGCGGAGCTGGAGATGACGACCGAGCTGATCGTGAGCGAGCTGGTCGGCAACGTGGTCCGGCACGCCACGGGCCCGGTGGTCCTGCGCCTGCTGCGCAGCCGCACCCTGATCTGCGAGGTGTCGGACGGCTCGCTGACCACGCCGCACATCCGGCACCCGTCCGCGCTGGACGAGGACGGCCGGGGGCTTCAGCTGGTGGCGGCCATGGCCAAGCGCTGGGGCGCCCGGTACACCGCGACCGGCAAGTGCATCTGGACCGAACAGCTCATCCCCGGCTGATCCCGCCCACCCCCGACCCGACCCTTACCGGCGGTACGGTTACCCGTCGGTACGGGGCGTCGTGCCCGTCACCTGCGCGGCTGCCGGCCGGCCGCGCCCGCGCGGGGAGGGCCGCCGCGCGACCTCGCCAGAACCCTGGAAACACACTACTTACTTGTGAGTAAATTTACTCTATAGTAAGGACGCCGACGGCTTAGCCCCGCAGACAGGAGACACCCCTATGGCCAGCGGAAATAAGGGCCCCACCAGGGGCCGCAACGCCCAGGGCCTCGGACTCGCCGTGCTCAACCGCATCAGCCAGGCGCCGGTGCTCGACAAGTTGGGCCTGCGCAAGCAGGTCGACAAGGTGGTCTACGAAGCCACCAAGGCCGGCTTCACCACGGCCGCCGCCGCCAGCCGCACCTTCCGCAAGGTGCAGGGCAACGGCAAGCCGGCCCGTCCGGCGTCCGCGAGCCGGCGCGACCTGTTCGACCTGACGCCCAGCGAAGAGCAGCAGATGATCCGCGACACGGTCGCGGAGTTCGCCGCCGAGCTGGTCCGGCCCGCCGCCGCCGAGGCCGACGACAAGTGCGCGGCCCCGGACGGCCTGGTCGCCAAGGCCGCCGAGCTGGGCGTCACGCAGGTCGGCGTGCCCGAGGAGCTGGGCGGCGTCGGCGGCGAGCGGTCCGCGGTCACCAACGTGCTGATCGCCGAGGCCCTGGCGCACGGCGACATGGGCCTGGCCGTCGCGTGCCTGGCGCCGTCCGCGGTGAGCACCGCGCTGGTGCTGTGGGGCGACTCCGCCCAGCAGTCGACGTACCTGCCCTCCTTCGTCGGCGAGAACGTGCCGTCCGCCGCCCTGGCCGTCCAGGAGCCGCGCGCGCTGTTCGACCCCTTCACGCTGCGCACCTCCGTGCGCCGCACCCCCGGCGGGTTCGTCATCGACGGCGTGAAGTCCCTGGTGCCGCAGGCCGCGTCCGCCGAGCTGTTCGTGGTCGCCGCCCACCTGCCCGGCAGCGGCCCGGTGCTGCTGGTCGTCGAGTCCAGCACGGCCGGCCTGACGGTCGAGTCGGAGCCCGCCATGGGCCTGCGCGCCGCGGGCCTGGGCCGCCTCGTCCTGGACAACGTGACCGTGCCGGCCTCCGCGCTGCTCGGCGAGGGCAGGAGCGAGGTCTACACCGAGTGCGTACGGCTGTCCCGGCTGGCCTGGAGCGCCCTGTCGCTCGGCACCGCGCAGGCCGTACTGGACTACGTGATCCCCTACGTCAACGAGCGGCAGGCGTTCGGCGAGCCGATCGCCAACCGCCAGGGCGTCGCGTTCAAGGTGGCCGACATCGGCATCGAGCTGGAGGCCATGCGGCTGCTGACCTACAAGGCCGCCTCGCGCGTCGAGCAGGGCCTGCCGCACGCGCGGGAGGTCGCCCTGGCCCGCAAGCTGTGCGCGGACAAGGGCATGGTGATCGGCAACGACGGCGTGCAGCTGCTCGGCGGCCACGGCTTCGTCAAGGAACACCCGGTGGAGCGCTGGTACCGCGACCTTCGCGCGATCGGCCTGATGGAAGGCGTCGTCCTCGTCTGAGGGGCTTTTAGACATGATCAATCTTGAGATTCCCAAGAAGCTGCACGTACTCATCGACCAGGCCCACCAGGCCGCGGCGGAGTTCTTCCGGCCCAACTCGCGCAAGTACGACCAGGCCGAGCACACCTACCCCAAGGAGCTCGACACCCTCGCCGCGCTGCTGGACGGCCTGGCGGCCACCGGCGGCGGCGCGGGCGCGGGCGGCGTGCGCCGCTCGGAGAGCGGCGGCAAGAAGAAGCAGAAGGGCGTGCAGAACGGCTCCAACATGTCGGTCGTGCTCGCCACGATCGAGATGTGCTGGGGCGACACCGGCCTGCTGCTGACCATGCCCCGCCAGGGCCTGGGCAACGCCGCCATCGCCTCCGTGGCCAACGACGAGCAGCTCAAGCGGTTCGAGGGCAAGTGGGCGGCCATGGCCATCACCGAGCCCGACACCGGCTCGGACTCCGGCGCCATCCGCACCACCGCCACCCAGGACGGCGACTACTACGTCCTCAACGGCGAGAAGATCTTCGTCACCTCCGGCGAGCGGGCCGACTGCGTGGTCGTCTGGGCCACCCTGGACCGCAACCTGGGCAAGGCCGCGATCAAGTCGTTCGTGGTCGAGAAGGGCACGCCCGGCTTCGAGCTGGTCCGCCTGGAGCACAAGCTCGGCATCCGCGCCTCCGACACCGCCCACTTCCGGCTGGACAACGTCCGCGTCCACAAGGACAACCTGCTGGGCAGCCCGGAGATCAACACCGAGCAGGGCTTCGCCGGGGTCATGCAGACCTTCGACAACACCCGCCCGCTGGTGGCCGCCATGGCCATCGGCTGCGCGCGGGCGGCGCTGGAGGAGCTGCGGACGATCCTGACCGACGCGGGCGTGGAGATCGACTACGACCGCCCGGCCAACAGCCAGTCGGCCGCGGCCGCGAAGTTCCTCCAGCTGGAGGCCGACTGGGAGGCCGCCTACCTGCTGGCCCTGGAGGCGGCGTGGATGGCGGACAACCGCCAGCCCAACTCCACCCAGGCGTCCATGGCCAAGGCCAAGGCCGGCCGCACCGGCAGCGACGTCACGCTCAGCGCCGTCGAACTGGCCGGCAGCGTCGGCTACTCGGAGAACTCCCTGCTGGAGAAGTGGTCGCGCGACTCCAAGATCCTCGACATCTTCGAGGGCACCCAGCAGATCCAGCAGCTGATCGTCGCCCGCCGCCTGCTGGGCCGGTCGTCGTCGGAACTGAAGTAGCCCGCGCCCGCCGGGCCGCGCGGGGCCGCGCGCCGACGGCACCGCGAAGGGCCCTCCCCGCCGGTGCGGGGAGGGCCCTCGTCGTCCCGGCGGCCGCCTCGGCGTCAGCCGGCCGCCCGGTACCGGCCGCCGGTCAGCCGGGGCACGCGCACGAGCAGCAGGTGCTGACCCGTACGTCGTCGATCGCGGGCCCGTAGGCGCCGGGGGTGGTGCTGGCGAACGTCAGGGTCGTGGTCGCGCGGCTGGCCTCGAAGGTCACCTGCCGCCGGACGTAGCCCATGTCGGCGGTCGTGGCGTTGCTGACGTCGAACGAGAAGTCCTGGAAGACCTGCCCGTCGAGGAGCACCCGCCCGGTCTTCACGACCGGGTTGTTCGGGCCGTGGGCGCCGCCGGTGTTGCCCGCCAGGGCGTACGTCACCGTGTAGGCGCGGCCCGGGGTCGTGGTGAAGGTCTGGGCCACCGAGCCCGGGTTGCCGGAGTTGAGGTCGACGGACTGGTCCCCCTCGGCCGCCTGCCAGAACCCGGCGCCGATCAGGTCCACGCCGCCGGCCCCGACCCGCCAGGGGCCGATCGACTGCCCGGCCGCGTACGTCGTGAACCTGTTCGCCGGAGCGAGCGGGTACTCGAAGCTGCCGTCGTCGAACCGGCTGACCGCCGCGGTCGCGGAGCCCGCCGTGTCCGTGCCGCCGGCCGGCGCGGCCAGCGCGGTGCCGCCGCCGGCGGCGATCAGGCCGGCCGTGGCAAGGGCGATGGCGTAGGTGCGTAAGGCCACCATGAAGTCCTCCCGGTTGAAAGTTTGCGAGAGCGTTGGTGGAGCGCCGTGAACTCTCCCTCCTCGGCGCGGTGCGGGCCAAGGGCCGGACGCCCGCGCACGAGGGTGTGAGACCCGATCGCGCGCGGGTGCGCGCGGGGCCACCGCCCCAACGCGCGACCCCCCGCTCAAGCGGAACTCGACCCGCCGCCACCGGGCGGTCGGCCAAAGCCAAAGTGGCGGCGGCGCGGGGATGACAACGGCTCAGCCGGACGCATGACCCGCGGCTGGTCATGTCGTCGGCCCCTGAATTCCGCCCCGGCTGAGGCTTGCCTGCGCCGCCGGACGCGCGCATTCGCGTCCGGCGGGCGGTCAGGCGGGGTCGAAGGCCAGCGGGCCGCTCAGCGTGCGGCGCACCGGGCAGTTCGCGATGTACTCGGCCAGCAGCGGGCGGTGGCGCTCCAGCGCCGGGTCGAGGACGAGTTCGTAGCGGAACCGCGCCTCCGGCCCGCTCCGGTCCAGCGATACGCGCACGCTGACCTCCCCCACGTCCCCGTCGGCGTCCGGCAGGGCCACCGCCAGGGCCATGCGGGCGGTCATGGTCATGCACGTGGCCAGCGCGGCCTCCAGGAGGTCGTGCGGGCGCGGGCCGGCCGCCCCGCCGAGACCGGCCTTGCGGGTGTCCGCGACGCCCTCGTGCCCACCGGCCCGGTACCTGACCTGCCAGGGTGTCGGAAGTGCCGTCGCCTCGATCATCGCCTCGCCTCTCGCCGTCCGGCCTCGTCCGCCCGCCTTCTCGCGGGTGGATACGAGCCGGAGCGTACGAGAGCGGCCGGACGGCAGGACGTGGACTTCCGTCCTGCGAGACGGGCCGGCGCGGTCCCGCCGGAGCCGGGGCGGAACGGCGCCGTGAGCCGTCCGAAACCGGGCCGGGTGTCCGCTCCGTGGAATTCCCGGTGCCCGCCGCCCCGCGCCGCTAGCGTCCGCCGCATGGATCTGACCTTCGCCCAGCGGTTCACCCAGGAGTGGGCCGACGCCTGGAACGCCCACGACCTCGAACGCATCCTCACCCACTACACGGACGACGTGGTCTTCGCCTCGCCCCGCATCATCCAGTGGGGCGACGACCCGTCCGGCGAGGTGCGCGGCAAGGACGCCCTGCGCGCCTACTGGTCGGCGGGGCTGCGCCGACTGCCCGACCTGCGCTTCACCGTCGAGGACGTCCGCGCCTCGGTGGACACGGTCGTCATCAACTACCGCAACGAGCGCGGCCAGGCCGTCTCCGAGGTGCTGACCTTCCGGGACGGTCTGATCTGCCGCGGACTCGGCGCGTACGGGCCCGAGGTCTGAGCCCAGGCGCTCAGCGCGGTTGCAGCGACGACCAGATCATCCACGCGACCGCGCCCAGCACGATCAGCGCGATCGACGCCCGCGCGGCCCAGGTCAGCCGGCGCAGCTCCTCGCCGCGCTCCAGGGCCGCGCTCACCTCCGCGTACTCGGCCATCTGCTCCCGGGCCAGCGCCTCGCCGACGTCGATCACCACCGCCTCCTGCCCGCCCGGGCCGCGCGCCCGGGCCGGGCACCGAGCGTACCGGCGGTCTCCCGGCGGGCCGCCGTGCGGGTGGCGGGCTCCCGCGAACGGACGCGAGCGGTCGCGGGCGTCCGCGGGATGCCGCAGGGTCGGTGTGCGAGAGGGTGTTCGTCACCGCCGCGGCCGGTCGTGGGCCGCCGCGGCGCCCGCACCGGAGGTGCCCCGTGTCCGCCGACACCGCCGTGCCCGTACCCACCCCCGAGCTGCCTCCCGTCCCGCCCGGCGCCCTGGGCCGGACGGGACGGCGCCTCGCCGCGTCACTGCGCCTCGCCGCGCCCGCGCTCGGGCTGTACGCGGCGGCCCGGCTGGCCGGAATCGTGTGCATGGCCGGCTGGGCGTGGTGGGTGGGCAGGAACCCGCGGCTGCTGCTCGGCTTCACGTGGGACAGCGTGTGGTACGCGGGCATCGCCGAACACGGATACGGCACGGTGTCCTACTCCGACGCCAAGAACCTCACCTTCGACGACCTGGCCTTCTTCCCGCTGTACCCGGCGCTGATCCGGGCGGTGACCACCCTCGTGCCGTTCCTGCCCACGCTCGACGCGGGGCTGCTGATCGCCTGGGTGTCGGCCGGGGTGGCGGCGTGGGGCGTGCACGCGGTGGGCCGGCGGCTGTACGGGCGGCGGGTGGCCGCGCTGCTGGTGGTGCTGTGGGGGCTGCTGCCGCACGCCATCGTGCAGTCCATGGCGTACACCGAGCCGCTGCTGACCGCGCTGGCCGTCTGGTCGCTGTACGCGGCGCTGACCGGCCGCTGGCGGTGGGCCGGGGCGCTGGCGCTGCTGGCCGGTCTCGCCCGGCCGAACGGCATCGCGGTGGCGCTGGCCGTGTGGGCCTGCGCGCTGGCCGCGATACGGCGGGGCGGCGGCGCCCGGGGCGGCCTGGGCCGGGACGGCCCGGGGCGGGACGGCCGCGGCGGGGTGCTGCTGGGCGCGGTGCTCGCGCCGCTGGGCTGGCTGGGGTACGTGGCCTGGGTGGGCGCCCAGCGCGGCGACCCGCTGGGCTACTTCGCGATCCAGGCCAAATGGGGGTCGCGCTTCGACTTCGGCCGCGACAGCTTCCACTGGCTGCGGCACCTGGTCGTCGGCAAGGACCACCTCTGCGACTACATGGTGCTGGCGGTCGTCGGCGCCGCGCTGCTGTGCCTGGCGCTGCTGGCCCTGGACCGGCCGCCGCTCGTCCTGCTCGTCTACACGCTGGCGCTGGTGGTCATCACCCTCGGCGGCACGCACTACTTCACATCCAAGCCGCGCTTCCTGCTGCCCGCCTTCCCGCTGCTGCTGCCCGCCGCCCAGGCGCTGGCCAGAGCCCGGCCGCGCACCGCCTGGGTGACGGTCGGCGCGCTGGCCGGGCTCTCGTGGGCCTACGGGACGTACCTGCTGACCGTGGCGGACGTCCCGCTGTGACCGCTCGCGGCCACGACAGGGCCGACCGGGCCGACGAGGCAGGCCGGGCAGGCCGGACGGGCCGACCGGGCCGGGCTCCGGCGGCCGGGCCGGTCAGGCCCACCGCCGCCCGGGCCCCGGGCCGGGGCCGGGCGGGCTCAGTCGCCCTGCCCGTCCTGCCCGTCCGGTCCGTCCGGTCCGCCCTCGTCGGCGCCGGGCTCCACGTCGGCCTCCAGGCCGAGCTGCTCCACCAGCCACCGGTCGAACTCGATCGAGGCCCGCACCCAGCTGACGGTGCTGGCGACGAAGTACTCCAGGTTCACGCCGGTGCCGATCAGCATCTGGGCCTCACCGATCAGGTGGACCGTGCCGTCGTCGTTGGTGTGGCTGTAGACCTTGGGCCACAGGGTGCGGCGGTTCCAGTCGTCCACCGCCTCCAGCAGCGCCAGCTTCTGGTCGATGCTGTGCGGCCGGTCGTAGAAGGTGCGTACCGAGAAGACCTGCTGCTCCTCCTCCCCCCGGAACATGAAGTACGTGCGGAAGTCCTCCCACGGGGCGGCGAGGTCCCCCTCCTCGTCGACGACGTACTTCAGCTCCATCTGGTCCAGGAGCTGGGTGACCAGGTCCTGGTCCGGGATGACGGGGCCCTGCGGACCCGTCGGCTGTGGTTCGGGCTGGCCCCCGAAGTTCGGAATCGAGGACGGGTCGATGCTCACCGTGGATTTCCCTTCATACGGTTAATCCCATCCTCCCGCACTCTCGCCCGCACCTCGCAACCCAGGGCCGGGACAAGCCCGGTCCGCGGGCGGAGAAGCCGGGGCCGGGGCCCGGACGGACCGGGCCCCGGCTTCCCTACGGCCGCGGCGGCGTCACAGGGACTTCCCGCCCGGCACCGGGCCCACCAGCAGGTCGTCGCCGGCCACGTCGACCCGTACCGTGTCGCCGTCCCGGACCTCGCCCGCCAGGATCTCCCGGGCCAGCCGGTCGCCGATCGCGGTCTGCACCAGGCGGCGCAGCGGCCGCGCGCCGTACGCCGGGTCGTTGCCCCGCTCCGCCAGCCAGGCCAGCGCGTCCGGGGTGACCTCCAGGGTGAGGCGGCGCTCGGCGAGCCGGGCGGCGAGCCGGTCGGTCTGGAGGCGGGCGACGCGGGCCAGCTCGTCCTGGGTCAGGGCGGTGAAGACCACCTGTCCGTCCAGCCGGTTCAGGAACTCCGGCTTGAAGGACGACCGCACCGTCTCCAGCACGCTCTCCTTCTTCTCCTCCTGGCTCAGCAGCGGGTCGATCAGGTACGTGCTGCCGAGGTTGGAGGTCAGCACCAGGATGGAGCTGCGGAAGTCGACCGTGCGGCCCTGGCCGTCGGTGAGCCGGCCGTCGTCCAGCACCTGGAGCAGGATGTCGAAGACCTCGGGGTGGGCCTTCTCGACCTCGTCCAGCAGCACCACGCTGTACGGGCGGCGCCGCACGGCCTCGGTGAGCTGGCCGCCCTCCTCGTAGCCGACGTAGCCGGGCGGCGCGCCGACCAGGCGGGCGACGCTGTGCTTCTCGCCGTACTCGCTCATGTCGATGCGGATCATGGCCCGCTCGTCGTCGAACAGGAAGTCGGCGAGCGCCTTCGCCAGCTCGGTCTTGCCGACCCCGGTGGGCCCGAGGAACAGGAACGCGCCGGTCGGGCGGTCCGGGTCGGCGATCCCGGCCCGCGCCCTGCGCACCGCGTCCGACACCGCCCGTACGGCCTCGGACTGGCCGATGATGCGGCGGCCCAGCTCCTCCTCCATGTGCAGCAGCTTCTGCGTCTCGCCCTCCAGCAGCCGGCCCGCGGGGATGCCGGTCCAGGAGGACACCACGTCGGCCACGTCGTCCGGGCCGACCTGGTCCTTGACCATGGTCTCCCGCTTGGCCTCCGCCTCGGCCTCCGAGGCCTCGGCCAGCTCCCGCTCCAGGGCCGGGATCTGCGCGTACAGCAGCTTGGAGGCGGTCTCGAAGTCGCCGTCGCGCTGGGCGCGCTCGGCCTGGCCGCGCAGCTCGTCCAGGCGGCCCTTGAGGTCGCCGACCCGGTTCAGGCCCTGCTTCTCCTTCTCCCAGCGGGCCGTGAGCCCCCGCAGGTCCTCCTCCTTGTCGGCGAGGTCGCGGCGCAGCTTCTCCAGCCGCTGCCGGGAGGAGGCGTCCGTCTCCTTCGACAGGGCCAGCTCCTCCATCCGCAGCCGGTCCACGGCGCGCTGCGACTCGTCGATCTCCACGGGCGAGGAGTCGATCTCCATGCGCAGCCGGGACGCGGCCTCGTCCACCAGGTCGATGGCCTTGTCCGGCAGGAAGCGGGCGGTGATGTACCGGTCGGAGAGAGCCGCGGCGGCCACCAGGGCGCTGTCGGCGATCTGCACCTTGTGGTGCGCCTCGTACCGGCCCTTGAGGCCGCGCAGGATGGCGACCGTGTCCTCCACGGACGGCTCGGCGACCAGCACCTGCTGGAACCGGCGCTCCAGGGCGGCGTCCTTCTCGATCCGCTCGCGGTACTCGTCCAGCGTGGTGGCGCCGACCATGCGCAGCTCGCCGCGCGCGAGCATGGGCTTGAGCATGTTGCCCGCGTCCATGGACGAGTCGCCGCCCGCGCCCGCGCCGACCACCGTGTGCAGCTCGTCGATGAAGGTGACGATCTGCCCGTCGCTGGCCTTGATCTCGGCCAGCACGCTCTTCAGCCGCTCCTCGAACTCGCCGCGGTACTTCGCGCCCGCGACCATCGCGCCCAGGTCCAGCGCCACCAGCCGCTTGTTCTTCAGCGACTCGGGCACGTCGCCCTTGACGATCCGCTGGGCCAGGCCCTCCACGACGGCGGTCTTGCCGACGCCGGGCTCGCCGATGAGCACGGGGTTGTTCTTGGTGCGGCGGGAGAGGACCTGCACGACGCGGCGGATCTCCTGGTCCCGGCCGATGACCGGGTCGAGCCGGCCCTCGCGCGCGGCGGCGGTGAAGTCCGTGCCGAACTTCTCCAGCGCCTTGTACGTGCCCTCCGGGTCCGGCGTGGTCACCCGCCGGCCGCCCCGGGCGGCCTGGAAGGCGTCGAGCAGCCTGCGCTCGGTGGCGCCCTGCCGGGCCAGCGCACTGCCCGCCGGGCCGCCCTTGGCGGCGATGCCGATGAGCAGGTGCTCGGTGGAGACGTAGTCGTCGCCGAGGTCCTCGGCGCGCCGGCCGGCGTCCGCGAGGACGGCCAGCAGGTCGCGGCTGGCCTGCGGCGGGGCCACGGTGGAGCCCTGCACGCTGGGCTGGGAGGCGAGCTGCTTCTCGGCGTCGGCGCGCAGCGCCGCCGCGTCGGCCTCGGCGGCGGCGAGCAGGTCGAGGATGTTCGCGTTGCCGCCGTCCCGGTCCTGGAGGAGGGACAGCAGCAGGTGGGCGGGGATGATGTCCGCGTGGCCGGCGGACACCGCCCGCTCTTGGGCGGCGCTCAGCGCCTCCCGGCTCTTGTTGGTCAGCTCGGCGTCCACGTCTTCGTGCTCCTCCTCGCGCGTCCGGCGGTCACTCCTGCCGTACCCAACATCCGATAAGTTGAGTCTATTCCACTCAAGGGCTTGGCGGTAGCGATGACGGCCCCTCGCCGTCCCGCCCTCGCAGCGGCGCGACCGGGGCGGTCGGCAGAGGCGGGGGCGGGGGCGGGGGCGGCGCGGCGGTCGGCCCGGCGGTCGGCTACGTTCTCCTCCCATGGCCGTCGACCTCCGGGACCCGCCCCCCGAGTACCTCGCATTCTGGCGGGAACGCCACGTGTGCACCCTCACCGTCGTCCGGCCCGACGGCACGCCGCACGTCGCGCCGGTCGGCGTCACGTACGACCCGGAGGGGGGCGTCGCGCGCGTCCTGGCCCGGCGCGACAGCAGGAAGGCCGCGCACGTCGCGGCGGCGGGCGCGGCGGGCGCGCCGGTGGCCGTGTGCCAGGTGGCCCCGCGCCGCTGGGCCACGCTGGAGGGCCGCGCGGCGGTCGTGACCGACCCCGCCGCGATCGCCGACGCCGAAGACCGCTACGCCGAACGCTACGGCCGCGCCCCGGCCCCGCGCCCGGACCGGGTCCTGCTGCTGATCACGCTGACGCGCGCGATGGGCCGTACGTACGGGACGGGCTGAGCCGCGGCGGCACGCGCCGTACGGGCCGGAACGGCGGGCGGCGGCCCGGTAAGCGGCCCGGGAGCCCGCTACGGGCCCGGCGGCGCCGAGCGACGGCCGCCGCGCGATGGCGGCGGCCGCGTCGAGAACGGTCCCCGAGGCCGGGCCCCGCCCGGGACCCGCGCCTGACGGACCTCACCCCTACCCTTCCTGCGCCGATTCCTCCTTCGCGTACGACGAGGCCATGGTCTCGCCGAAGTCGTACACCACGACCTGCTCGTCGCCGACCACCCACGCGTCGTGCCCCGGCGAGCACACGAACACGTCACCGGGCCCGGCCTCGGCCTCTCCCCCGTCGTCCATCCGGACGCGGATCCGGCCTTTGACCACGTACCCCTTGTGGGCGAACTGGCAGCTCGGCGTGCCCGCGATCGGGGCCACGCTCTCCGACCAGCGCCAGCCCGGCTCGAAGGTCGCGACGGCGAACTCCAGCCCGGTCAGGTGCAGGGCCTCCAGGTGGCCCCGGGGGAAGTCGCGGCGCTCGTCCGGCTTCTCGGTTGTCTTGACTTCCAACATGGCGGTACCTCCTCCTGCTCCCATCCTGCGCCCAAAACAGGACAAAAGCGCGCGGAGGTGATATCGCGCGGCGTGGCCGCTCGGCCGTTCAGTCGAGACGCGGACCGGTGACGGCCTCGGTGATTACGAACCCCTTGGCCGGGCCCTCGGGAATCTCGGCGTCGGTGCCGTACGGAACCCTGGTGGACGCGGCGTACAGGCCCTCCTTCGGCGAGGGCGAGGTGAGCACGGTCACCGTGCCGTGGTTGTCGTAGTCGTCGATGATGACGTAGACGGGGATGCCCGCAGTCGCGTACGCGCGGCGCTTGCGCTCGCGGTCGCGCTGCTGGTGGTTGCGGCCGGGAGAGACGACCTCGACGACGAGCTGGATCGCCTCGGCGGTGAGCCCCAGGCCGTCCTCCGTCAGGAATTCCTCGTCCTCCCTGGGCACGACGATCAGGTCGGGGACCCAGGGTTTCCGGTCGTGGATGACGTTCCAGTCGTGCTGAGCCGAGTACTCACTGCCCTCCAGGTGTCTGGCCAGCGCTTCACGCAGCCGGTTGATGATCCTTGCGTGGCTGGCACGTCCGGTAGGCGACACCTCGATGAACCCCTCGACGATCTCCGCGCGATAGCCCTCGGGGAGTTCCATGTCCTTCCACGCCTGCCACAGGACTTCGTCCAGCTCCTCCGGACGGGGCATCTCGGGTACCTCCTCGGGAGCTTCCGGGGCCTCGTGGGCCGACTCCGGGGCCTCCTGGGCGAGAGCGGTCATGGCGCAGCACCTCCTCCTCAAGTCTGGGCGTACGTGCCGTGCGGCACAAGCGACATCGCCAATGTAGGGAGCACGGCGGCCCGGAGGCTCCGAAAGGCCGCCGGCCACCTCATAAGATGAAATGCCGTACCAGTGTTGACGCCGGGGCCGCCCGCGAGCGGGCCCGCGCGGGACGCGTGCCTACTCCGGCCGCTTCGGCCGCCACACCACCAGCGCGCTGGTCTGCTGCACCTCGTGGTACGGCACCAGGTCACGGCGGTACGACGCGTGCACCGCCGCCTCGCGCTGCCGCATGGCCGCCGCCGCGCCCTCGACCGCCTGCTGGAGCTCGGCCACCTGCGCGCGCAGCGCCGCGACCTCGTTCTCCAGCTCGATGATGCGCTTGATACCGGCCAGGTTGATGCCCTCGTCCTGCGAGAGCTGCTGCACCTGGCGCAGCAGCGCGATGTCGCGCGCCGAGTAGCGCCGGCCGCGGCCGGCGGTGCGGTCCGGGGAGACCAGGCCGAGCCGGTCGTACTGGCGCAGCGTCTGCGGGTGCAGGCCGGAGAGCTGGGCGGCGACGGAGATGACGTACACCGGGGAATCGTCGGTCAGTTCGTAGGGGTTCCGGCTCCGGCCCACGCCTCCGGGCACTCCGGCCCGGCCGTCCCTCTCCATGGGTCACGCTCCCTTCGCGGCCTGGAACAGCTCCGTCCGCGGGTCCTCGCCCGCGGTCGCCTCGCGATACGCCTCCAGCGCGTCCCGCGCCTTGTCGTCGAGGTTCGTCGGGACGGCGACCTCGACGGTGACCAGCAGGTCGCCGCGGGTGCCGTCCTTGCGCACCGCGCCCTTGCCCCGGGCGCGCAGGGTGCGCCCGCCCGGCGTGCCGGGCGGCAGCTTGAGGGTGACCGGCGGGCCACCGAGCGTCGGCACCCGGATCTCGCCGCCCAGCGCCGCCTCCGTGAAGGTGACGGGCACGGTGACGGTCAGGTTGTCGCCCTTGCGGCCGAAGACCGGGTGCGCGTCGACGTGCACGACCACGTACAGGTCGCCGGCCGGGCCGCCGGTCTCGCCGGGGCCGCCCTTGCCGCGCAGCCGGATCCGCTGGCCGTCGCTCACCCCGGCCGGGATGCGCACCTGCATGGTGCGCGACGAGCGGGCCCGGCCGCTGCCCCGGCACACCTCACACGGGTCCTGGGCGATCAGCCCGCGGCCCCGGCAGTCCACGCACGGGTCGGTGAGCGAGAAGCCGCCGCCCGCGCCCCGGCTGATCTGGCCGGTGCCCACGCAGGTCGGGCACACGCGCGGGTTGCCGTTCTTGTCGCCCGTGCCCGAGCAGGCCTTGCACGGGGCCTGGCTGGTCATCCGCAGCGGGACGGTGGCGCCCTCCACCGCCTCGGTGAAGCTGAGCGTCACCTCCGACTCCACGTCCTGGCCGCGGCGCGGCTGCTGCCGCCCGGCGCCCCGGCCGAACAGGCCGCCGAAGACGTCCCCGAGGCCGCCGCCGAAGCCGCCGCCCCCGCCCTGGGCGCCGCCGAAGAGGTCGCCCAGGTCGAAGTTGAACGAGCCGGGGCCGCCGCCCGCGCCGGGGCCCGGGCGGAAGCCGCCGTTGCCGAACAGGGCGCGCGCGTCGTCGTACTCCTTGCGCCGCTTGGGGTCGCCGAGCACGTCGTTGGCCTCGGAGATCTCCTTGAAGCGCTCCTCGGCCCGCGGGTCGCCCTTGTTGGCGTCCGGGTGAAACTCACGGGCGAGCTTCCGGTACGCCTTCTTGATCTCCGCCTCGGTGGCGTCCTTGGGAACGCCGAGAACCTTGTAGTAGTCCTTCTCGATGAAGTCCTTCGTGCTCATCCCCGGCGTCCCTCCTTCCGAGCCGTCCTGCCGGCCGGCCTGCCCGGCCCACTCCGCCCTGCCCGTACCGCCCGCCCCGCCCGGGCCGCGCGGCCGGTCCGCCCCGCCCGTCCCGGGCGCGGCGAGCGGCGCCGGGCCCGTACCGCGTCAGCCCTCGTCCGGGCCACCGCTGTCCTCGTCCGCACCGTCCGCGCCCGCGCCCGGCCCGTCCTTGGGCTGGGCGCCCGGCTGCGGCTCGGCGACCGCCACCCGCGCCGGGCGGATAGTACGCTCGCCGATCCGATACCCGGGCTGCAGGATCCGCACGCACGTCGTCTCGGTGACGTCCGGCGCGTACGAGTGCATCAGCGCCTCGTGGACCAGCGGGTCGAAGGGCTCACCCTCCTTGCCGAACTGCTGCAACCCCATCTTGGCCGCCACCGACTCCAGCGACTCGGCGACGGACTTGAAGCCGCCGACCAGCTCGCCGTGGTCGCGGGCGCGGCCGATGTTGTCCAGGACGGGCAGCAGCTCCGTCAGCAGGTTGGCGACGGCGATCTCCTTGACCGCCACCCGGTCCCGCTCGACCCGGCGCCGGTAGTTCTGGTACTCGGCCTGGAGCCGTTGCAGGTCCGCCGTGCGCTCGCTCAGCGCGGAACGGGCCTGGTCGAGCTGGGCCTGCACGGCCACCCGCTCCACGTCCCCGTCCGGGCCGGCCGGGCCCGCCTCCTCGGCGGGTCCGGCGCCCGGCGCCGCGTCGTCCGGGGTCGGCGCGGCCTCGGAGGGGACGTCGGGCTGCTCCTCGAAGCCCGGAGTCTCCTCCGTCACGCGGCACCACCCTGTCCCTTGTCGGCCTTCTCGTCGTCGACGATCTCGGCGTCCACCACGTCGTCCTCGGCCTTGGCCTGCCCGGCGCCCTCGGCGCCGCCGGCGGCGGCGGGGCCGTCCGCCTGCGCGTACAGGGCCTGGCCCAGCTTCTGGCTGACGGCCGCGACCTTCTCGGTCGCGGTGCGGATCTCCGCGGTGTCCTCGCCCTTCAGCTTCTCCTTCAGGTCGCCGAGCGCGGTCTCGACCTCGCTCTTGACGTCCCCGGGGACCTTGTCCTCGTTGTCCTGGAGGAACTTCTCGGTCTGGTAGACCAGCTGCTCGGCCTGGTTGCGGGTCTCGGCGGCCTCGCGGCGCTTGTGGTCCTCCTCCGCGTACTGCTCGGCCTCCCGCATCATGCGGTCGATGTCGTCCTTCGGCAGCGCGGAGCCGCCGGTGACGGTCATCTTCTGCTCCTTGCCGGTGCCGAGGTCCTTCGCCGCCACGTGCATGATGCCGTTGGCGTCGATGTCGAAGGTGACCTCGATCTGCGGCACGCCGCGCGGGGCCGGGGGCAGGCCGGTCAGCTCGAACATGCCGAGCTTCTTGTTGTACGCCGCGATCTCGCGCTCGCCCTGGTAGACCTGGATCTGCACGGACGGCTGGTTGTCCTCGGCCGTGGTGAAGATCTCCGAGCGCTTGGTCGGGATCGTGGTGTTGCGCTCGATCAGCTTGGTCATGATGCCGCCCTTGGTCTCGATGCCCAGGGACAGCGGGGTGACGTCGAGCAGCAGCACGTCCTTGACCACGCCGGTCAGCACGCCCGCCTGGAGCGAGGCGCCGATGGCGACGACCTCGTCCGGGTTGACGCCCTTGTTGGCCTCCTTGCCGCCGGTCAGCTCCTTGACCAGCTCGGCGACGGCGGGCATACGGGTCGAGCCGCCGACCAGCACCACGTGGTCGATCTCGGACAGCGAGATGCCCGCGTCCTTGATCACGTTGTGGAACGGGGTCTTGCAGCGGTCCAGCAGGTCGGCGGTGAGCTGCTGGAACTGCGCCCGGGTCAGCTTCTCGTCCAGGTGCAGCGGGCCCTCGGCCGACGCCGTGATGTACGGCAGGTTGATCGTGGTCTCGGTCGAGCTGGACAGCTCGATCTTGGCCTTCTCGGCGGCCTCGCGCAGCCGCTGGAGGGCCATCTTGTCCTTCGACAGGTCCACGCCGTGCCCGCCCGCGAACTGCTTGACCAGGTAGTCCACGACCCGCTGGTCCCAGTCGTCGCCGCCGAGGTGGTTGTCGCCGTTGGTGGCCTTGACCTCCACCACGCCGTCGCCGATCTCCAGCAGGGACACGTCGAACGTGCCGCCGCCGAGGTCGAAGACGAGGATGGTCTGGTCGTCCTTCTCCAGCCCGTACGCCAGGGCGGCGGCGGTGGGCTCGTTGACGATGCGCAGGACGTTCAGCCCCGCGATCTCGCCCGCCTCCTTGGTGGCCTGCCGCTCGGAGTCGTTGAAGTACGCCGGGACGGTGATGACCGCGTCGGTGACCTTGTCGCCCAGGTACGCCTCGGCGTCCCGCTTCAGCTTCTGCAGGATGAAGGCGCTGATCTGCTGCGGGTTGAAGTCCTTGCCGTCGAGGCCGATCTTCCAGTCCGTGCCCATGTGGCGCTTGACGGAGCGGATGGTCCGGTCCACGTTGGTAACGGCCTGGCGCTTGGCGACCTCGCCGACCAGCACCTCGCCGTTCTTCGCGAAGGCGACAACGGACGGCGTGGTCCTGGCGCCCTCGGCGTTGGTGATGACGGTGGGCTCACCGCCTTCGAGCACACTGACGACGGAGTTCGTCGTACCCAGGTCGATGCCGACCGCACGTGCCATCTCGGAGTCCTCCAACTACAGCTTCTTCGACTTCAGCTTGCGCACATTGAGCGTGACTGGCTCAAGGGTGCCGGATCGGATCGGACGTGTCAACAGAGCTGAGTCTGGCTGGCTCAAGTTTTATATGAGCCTT
The DNA here is from genome assembly GCF_031932565.1 of Streptomyces sp. B1866. Lineage (NCBI taxonomy): Bacteria > Bacillati > Actinomycetota > Actinomycetes > Kitasatosporales > Streptomycetaceae > Streptomyces > Streptomyces sp. B1866. Next base: position 5,412 of record NZ_JAVSCF010000087.1, on the reverse strand, counting down.
ACGGGCATGAGCGCTGGAGCCCGCCGACCCGCCCGGCTGCCTGTCCGCCGGCCCGCTCCGCCGGCCCGCCCCGGCGGCCGTGAACCCCGCTCGCGGCGCAGATTCACCGCTCCTTCCGCTACATGGGTTCGCGGTTTCCCGGGTAAGGTCGGCGGAGACCGGCTAAGTTACTCACTGGTAGTGACTGTCAAGTAAGTTACTCAGTAGTAGTGTCTGCGCTAGACTGGTGTCTCACGCTTCAGCAGGCCCGAGGAGCCCGCCATGCAACTCGCCGCGATCATTGTTTCGCTGGTGTTCACCGCGGTCGGCGCCGCGCTGTTCGGCCGAGCGATCGCGCAGATCTTCCGCTTCATCATGCTCGGCCAGCCGGTCCCGGCGGGCTCGCGGACCGACGAGCCGGTCCAGCGCACCGTGACGCTCGCCAAGGAGTTCGTCGGGCACACCCGCATGAACCGCTGGGGGATCGTCGGTGTCGCCCACTGGTTCGTCGCCGTCGGCTTCCTGACCCTGATCCTCACCCTCGCCAACGCGATCGGGCAGCTCTTCGAGGCCGACTGGCTGCTGCCGGTCATCGGCGAGTGGCTGCCCTGGGAGCTGCTGGTCGAGGTGATGGGCACCACGACGGTCCTGGGCATCCTCGTCCTGATCGGCATCCGCCTGTCCAACCTGCCCTCCCGCGCGGGCCGCAAGTCCCGCTTCGCGGGCTCCACCTTCTGGCAGGCGTACTTCGTCGAGGGCGTCATCCTCACCGTCGGCCTGGCGATCATGGTGCTGCGCGGCCTGGAGGGCGCGCTGCACCACGTGGAGCACTACGAGGCCGCGTACCTCGCGTCGTACCCGCTGGTCGCCGCCTTCCGCGGGCTGAGCCACGAGACGCTCCAGAACCTGACCTACCTGGTCGCCATGATCAAGATCATCGTGTCGTTCACCTGGATGATCACGGTCAGCCTCAACACCACCATGGGCGTCGCCTGGCACCGCTTCCTGGCCTTCCCGAACATCTGGTTCAAGCGCGAGGCGTCCGGCGCGACCGCGCTCGGCGCCCTCCAGCCGATGACCTCCGGCGGCCAGCCGATCGACTTCGAGGACCCCGGCGAGGACGACCAGTTCGGCGTCTCCCAGGTCGAGCACTTCTCCTGGAAGGGCCTGCTGGACTTCTCCACCTGCACCGAGTGCGGCCGCTGCCAGTCGCAGTGCCCCGCGTGGAACACCGGCAAGCCGCTGTCCCCCAAGCTGCTGATCATGGCCCTGCGCGACCACGCGGCCGCCAAGGCCCCCTACCTGCTGGCCACCGCCGGCGGCGCCGACCCCGACAAGGCCGACATCCCGGCCGCCGCCCGGGCCGAGGCCGAGCGCCCGCTGATCGGGACGCTGGAGGAGAACGGCGTCATCGACCCGGACGTGCTGTGGTCCTGCACCACCTGCGGCGCGTGCGTCGAGCAGTGCCCCGTCGACATCGAGCATGTCGACCACATCGTCGACATGCGCCGCTACCAGGTCATGATCGAGTCCTCGTTCCCCAGCGAGGCCGGCACGATGCTGAAGAACCTGGAGAAGAAGGGCAACCCCTGGGGCCTGGCCAAGAAGCAGCGCCTCCAGTGGACCAAGGAGGTCGACTTCGAGGTCCCGATCGTCGGCCAGGACGTCGAGGACCTCACCGAGGTCGACTACCTGTACTGGGTCGGCTGCGCCGGCGCCCTGGAGGACCGCGCCAAGAAGACCACCAAGGCCTTCGCGGAGCTGCTGCACATCGCGGGCGTCAAGTTCGCGATCATGGGCGGTGAGGAGTCCTGCACCGGCGACTCCGCCCGCCGCCTGGGCAACGAGTTCCTCTTCCAGCAGCTCGGCCAGCAGAACGTCGAGATGCTGAACATGGCCTTCGGCGAGGACGCTGACGAGGGCGTGGTCGTGGAGCGGTCCAAGAAGAAGATCGTCGCGACCTGCCCGCACTGCTTCAACACCCTGGCCAACGAGTACCCCCAGCTGGGCGGCCACTACGAGGTCATCCACCACACCCAGCTGCTCCAGCACCTCATCGACACCGGGCGCCTCACCCCCGTCACCCCGGTCGAGGGCCTGATCACCTACCACGACCCGTGCTACCTGGGCCGGCACAACAAGGTCTACACCCCGCCGCGCGAGATCATCGCCAAGGTGCCCGGCCTGCGCAACGAGGAGATGCACCGCCACAAGGAGCGCGGCTTCTGCTGCGGCGCCGGCGGCGCGCGCATGTGGATGGAAGAGCGCATCGGCAAGCGCATCAACACCGAGCGCGTGGACGAGGCGCTGGCCCTCAACCCGGACATCGTCTCCACCGCCTGCCCGTTCTGCCTGGTCATGCTCACCGACTCGGTCAACGGCAAGAAGAACGAGGGCGTGGTCCGCGAGTCGGTCACGGTGGTCGACGTGGCCCAGCTCCTGCTGGACTCCGTCCGGACCCCCGCCGAGCCGGCCAGCGAGTCCGCCGACGAGCCCCAGCCGGAGCCGGTGAAGTAACGCCCGAGGCAGGGTACGTACGTACGGCAGGGGCTGGGACCTTCGCGGGTCCCAGCCCCCTGCCGCGTGTCGTACGCCGCGCGGCAGGGGCCGAATGCCGCGCGCGGCAGGGGCCGACCCGCGAACCGGCGGGGACCCCGGCAGGGCCGGAAGCGTAGGACCGGACCCTGGCCGCCGCGCGCCCGGGAGCACGCCCGGGACCGGCCCCCGTCAGCCCTTCCCGCCCAGCGCCTGCTCGGTCCAGATCACCTTGCCGTCCGCGGTGTACCGCGTGCCCCAGCGGTCGGCGAACTGCGAGACGAGGAACAGCCCGCGGCCGCCCTCGTCCGACGCGCCCGCGTACCGCAGGTGCGGCGAGGTGCTGCTGCCGTCGAAGACCTCGCAGATCAGGCTGCGGTCGCACAGCAGCCGCACCCGGATCGGCCCGTCCGCGTGCCGGATGGCGTTGGTGATCAGCTCGCTGAGGATCAGCTCCGTACTGAACGCCATGTCGGCCAGGCCCCACTCCGCCAGCCGCCGCGCCACGGCCGCCCGCACCACGCCGACCTGCGCCGGGTCGGCCGGCACCTCCCAGTCCGCGGTCCGCTCGGCGGCCAGCACGCGCGTACGGGCCACGATCAGCGCAATGTCGTCGCTGGGGCGGTCCGGCAGCATCGCCTCCAGCACCGCCTGGCAGGTCTCCTCCGGCGTACGGTCCGGACGCCGGGCCAGCGAGCGGCGCAGCAGCTCCAGGCCGGTCTCGATGTCCCGGTCGCGCTTCTCGACCAGGCCGTCGGTGTACAGCACCAGGTGGCTGCCCTCGGGCAGCTCCAGCTCGGTGGTCTCGAAGGGCAGGCCGCCCAGGCCCAGCGGCGGCCCGGCGGGCAGCTCGACGTACTCCACGGTGCCGTCCGGGCGGACCAGGGCGGGCGGCGGGTGGCCCGCGCGGGCCATGGCGCAGCGCCGGGACACCGGGTCGTAGATCGCGTACAGGCAGGTCGCGCCGGTGATCACCCCGCCGCCCGGGCCGCCCTCGGCCGCGTCGTCGTGGTCGATGCTGACGATCAGGTCGTCCAGGTGCGACAGCAGCTCCTCCGGCGGCAGGTCCAGGGCGGAGAAGTTGTGTACGGCCGTACGCAGCCGGCCCATGGTCGCGGCGGCGTGCAGCCCGTGGCCGACCACGTCGCCGACGACCAGCGCGACGCGCGCGCCGGGCAGCGGGATCACGTCGAACCAGTCGCCGCCGACCCCGGACTCGGCGGGCAGGTAGCGGTAGGCGACGTCCAGCGCGTTCTGCTCGGGCAGCACCCGCGGCAGCAGGCTGCGCTGGAGCGTTTCGGCCAGCACGTGCTCGCGGGTGAACAGGCGCGCGTTGTCGATGCTGACGGCCGCGCGGGCGACCAGCTCCTCGGCGAGCGACATGTCGTCGTCCTCGAACGGGTCGGGCCGCGCGGCGCGCATGAAGCTGGCCACCCCGAGGTTGACCCCGCGGGCGCGCAGCGGCACGGTCAGCACCGAGTGGAACCCGTACTCCACCAGCCGGCGCCCCAGCGCCGGGTTCTGCTCCTGCCAGCCGGAGAACGTCCCCAGGGCCCGCTCCGCCACCGGCCGGCCGGTGGCCATGCTGCGGGCGTGCGGCGTGGCCGGGCCGTAGTGGATCAGCCGGCCGACCGGCTGGAGGGGCGCGTCGTCCCGGATGCCGCTGAGCGCCGTGCGCCGCAGCGGGCAGCCGCGGCCCGCGGGCTCCTCGCCGCGCAGCACCGAGTCCGCCAGGTCGACCGCGACGTAGTCGGCGAACTCCGGGATGGTGTGGTCCGCCAGCTCCTGCGCGGTGCGCTCCAGGTCCAGCGTGGTGCCGATGCGCACGCTGGCGTCGTACAGCAGCTGAAGCCGCCGCCGGGCCAGGTCGACCTTGCCGGTGAGCGCGCGCAGCTCGGTGGTGTCGCGGAGGGTGGCCACGCTGCCGGGCGGGCCGCCGTCGCGGTCGGTGGGCCGGTGGCTGACGGACAGCAGGCGCTCGCCGGCCACGTACACCTCGTCGGTGGTCGGCCGCCCCGACAGCAGCAGCCCGGCGGTGCCCGCGTCGAAACCGAGGTCGGTGACGTGCCGGCCCTCGGCGTCCGACGGCAGGTCGAACAGGCGGCGCGCCTCGTCGTTGGCGAGCACCAGCCACCCGTCGCCGTCCACGATGAGCACGCCCTCGCGCACCGCGTGCAGCACCGCGTCGTGGTGCTCGTACATGCGGGCCATCTCGGCCGGATCCAGCCCCCGGGTCTGGCGCCGCAGCCGCCTGCTGACCAGCGCGGTCCCGATGGTGGCCAGCGCCAGCGCGCCCGCCGCGGCGCCGAGCAGCAGCGGCAGCTGGCGGTGGGCGACGCCGGTCATCTCGTCCACGGTGATGCCGGCCGCGACGAGGGCGACGATCCGGTGCTTTTCGTCGTAGACGGGGACCACGGACCGCACGGACGGGCCCAGGGTGCCGGTGTAGGTCTCGGAGACGACCCCGCCGCGCGCGGCGGGCTCGTACTCGCCGCGGAACTTCTTGCCGATCTCGCCCGGGTCGGGGTGGGTGTAGCGCATGCCCGCGGGGGTCATGACGACGATGAAGCGGACCTCGGCGGCGCGCGCGGTCTCCGCGGTGAGCGGCTGGAGCACGGCGCTCGGGTCCCGGGAGCGCAGCGCGGCGACGACACCGGGCGCGCGGGCGAAGGTCTGCGCGACGGCGTACGTGCGGCGCTTGGCCTCCTTCTCGCTGTCGTACGTCGACTGGAGGACCATGGCGACGGCGCCGGCGACGACGAGCACCAGCACGACGACGACCTGGAGCCCGAACACCTGCCCGGCGACGGTGCGCGGACGGGCCAGCGGACGCGGCCGGCCGGCCCGCGCGGGCAGCGGCCGCCGCGCCCACCGGAAGCCGGGCGCGCGCCCGTGGCC
>NZ_JAVSCF010000086.1:0-22816 GCF_031932565.1 Streptomyces sp. B1866 | reverse complement strand
CGAACGCCGCGCGCGCCGCCGCGGTGCCCGCGCGCGCCGCCGTGCCCGCCGGCGCCCTGCCGGCCGACGCCCTGCCTCCCGGCGGCGTACCGGCCGGTGCCCGTGCCCCGCTGGTCCTGGTGGCCTGCTCCGGCGGCGCCGACTCGATGGCGCTCGCCTCCGCCCTCGCCTTCGAGGCGCCCAAGCTCGGCATCCGCGCGGGCGCCGTGACCGTCGACCACGGGCTCCAGCCCGGCTCCGGGATCCGGGCGGCCGAGGTCGCCGAGCGGCTGACCGCGCTCGGCCTCGACCCCGTCGACGCCGTCGCCGTGTCCGTCGGCGCGGAGTCCGACCGCCCGGCCCACGCCGCGGCCTACACCGGCGGCGGCCGCCGGGTGGGCCCCGAGGCCGCCGCCCGCGACGCGCGGTACGCCGCGCTGGACGCCGCCGCCGAGCGGCACGGCGCCATCGCCGTCCTCCTCGGCCACACCCGGGACGACCAAGCCGAAACGGTGCTGCTGGGCCTGGCCCGCGGTTCCGGCACCCGCTCGCTGTCCGGCATGGCCCAGGTCTCCGGCACCGGCGGCCGCTACCGCCGCCCCTTCCTGCACCTGGACCGGCAGACCGTCCGCCGCGCCTGCCTGGTGCAGCAGCTTCCCGTGTGGGACGACCCGCACAACGTGGACCCGGCCTACACCCGCTCCCGGGTCCGCCACGAGGCCCTGCCCGTGCTGGAGAAGGCCCTGGGCAAGGGCGTCGTGGAGGCCCTGGCCCGTACCGCCCGGCTCTCCCGCGACGACGCCGACGCGCTCGACGCCTGGGCCGCGCGCGCCGAGTCCGACCTGCGCGCCCTGGCCGAGGCGGGCGACGCGGGCGCCGGCCGGGCCGACGGCCCGGTCAGCGGCCCGGTCCCCCATGGGGTGCTGCTCGACGCTGCCGGCCTGCGCGCGCTGCCCGCCGCCGTCCGGCGCCGCGTGCTGCGCCGCGCCGCCATCGCCGCGGGCGCGCCGGCCGGCTCGCTGTTCGCCCGGCACATCGAAGAGGTGGACCGGCTGGTCACCGGCTGGCGCGGCCAGCGGGCCATCAACCTGCCCGGCCGGGTCGAGGCGCGCAGGCAGGGTGGCAGACTGGTACTCCGGCAGGGCTGACCCGCCCGCCTGACGAGCCAGTCACGACACGAGAGTTGCGCCGGGTGGACGAGAAGGACATGGGCACCGACCTGAAGTCGGTCCTCATCACCAAGGAAGAGATCGACGCGAAGCTCGCCGAGCTGGCCGCGAAGATCGACGCGGAGTACGCGGGCCGGGACCTGCTCCTGGTCGGGGTCCTCAAAGGCGCCGTGATGGTGATGGCGGACCTGGCCCGCGCCCTGTCCACGCCGGTGACCATGGACTGGATGGCCGTGTCGTCCTACGGTGCGGGCACCCAGTCCTCGGGTGTGGTCCGCATCCTCAAGGACCTGGACACCGACATCAAGGGCCGGCACGTCCTGATCGTCGAGGACATCATCGACTCCGGCCTGACGCTGTCCTGGCTGCTGTCCAACCTGGGCTCGCGCGAGCCCGCCTCGCTGAACGTGTGCACGCTGCTGCGCAAGCCGGAGGCGGCCAAGGTCGCCATCGACGTGCGGTGGGTCGGCTTCGACATCCCGAACGAGTTCGTGGTGGGCTACGGGCTGGACTACGCGGAGAAATACCGCAACCTCCCCTTCGTCGGCACCCTCTCGCCGGAGGTGTACGGCGGCGGGGGCCGGGCCTGACGGCGCGGACGGGGCCGGGCCCGGCGGCGTGGGCGGGGGCTCGTGCGGCCGGGCGCGGGGCCCGTACGGGGCAGGAGCGGGGGTACGTACGGCCGGGCGCGGGGGCCCGTACGGGCGGGAGCGGGGGCGGCGGGAACCGGATGCGGGTTCCCGCCGTTAGAGCAGGGGAAAGCGGTTTTGTTGACCGTCCGCGGCGGCGTCGGGTGACAATGCTGGGGTACCGTCCGAAGGTCAGTCTTTTCGAGGCTGAGTAAGACACCGCGTAAGACACCGCGCGCACCGGCAGCCCGTCCGAGGCTGAGGTGCCTCACTGTGGCAGGAGGGACGGGGCGGCACCGCCCCGTATGGATGGACGTGAAGCGCTACTTCCGTGGGCCGGTCATGTGGATCGTGCTGGCCGTCCTCGCCGTGGTCGTGTTGATGCAGGTCGTCGGTTCGTCCGGCGGCTACAAGTCGGTGGACACCAGCCAGGTCGTGCAGGCGATCGACAAGGATCGGGTCAAGTCCGCCGAGCTCACGACCGGCGACGAGCACAAGATCAAGGTCAAGCTGAAGTCCGGCAAGATCGAGGGCAGCGACAAGATCCAGGCGACGTACATCGGCGACCAGGGCGTCGCACTCGCCGACAAGCTCCAGCGCAAGTTCGGGGACGACAAGATCCCCGACGGCTACTCCGTCTCGACCTCGAAGCAGAACCCGTTCGTCGGCATCCTGCTGTCGCTGCTGCCCTTCGTGCTGATCGTCGTCGTCTTCCTGTTCCTGATGAACCAGATGCAGGGCGGCGGCTCGCGGGTGATGAACTTCGGCAAGTCCAAGGCCAAGCTGATCACCAAGGACACCCCGAAGACGACCTTCTCCGACGTGGCGGGCGCCGACGAGGCGGTCGAGGAGCTTCAGGAGATCAAGGAGTTCCTCCAGGAGCCGGCCAAGTTCCAGGCCGTCGGCGCCAAGATCCCCAAGGGCGTGCTGCTGTACGGCCCGCCCGGCACCGGCAAGACGCTGCTCGCGCGCGCCGTCGCGGGCGAGGCGGGCGTGCCGTTCTACTCGATCTCCGGCTCGGACTTCGTGGAGATGTTCGTCGGTGTCGGCGCCTCGCGCGTGCGCGACCTGTTCGAGCAGGCCAAGGCCAACGCGCCGGCGATCGTCTTCGTGGACGAGATCGACGCCGTCGGCCGGCACCGCGGCGCGGGCATGGGCGGCGGCCACGACGAGCGCGAGCAGACCCTCAACCAGCTGCTGGTCGAGATGGACGGCTTCGACGTCAAGGGCGGCGTGATCCTCATCGCCGCAACCAACCGGCCCGACATCCTCGACCCGGCGCTGCTGCGCCCGGGCCGCTTCGACCGGCAGATCGCCGTGGACCGCCCGGACATGCAGGGCCGCCTGGCGATCCTCAAGGTGCACCAGAAGGGCAAGCCGGTCGCGCCCGACGTCGACCTGTCGGCCGTCGCCCGCCGCACCCCGGGCTTCACCGGCGCGGACCTGTCCAACGTGCTCAACGAGGCGGCGCTGCTCACCGCCCGCAGCGACAAGAAGCTGATCGACAACAAGTTCCTGGACGAGGCGATCGACCGCGTCGTGGCCGGTCCGCAGAAGCGCAACCGGATCATGAGCGAGAAGGAGAAGAAGATCACCGCGTACCACGAGGGCGGACACGCCCTGGTCGCGGCGGCCTCTCCGAACAGCGACCCGGTGCACAAGGTCACGATCCTCTCCCGCGGCCGCGCCCTGGGCTACACCATGGTGCTGCCCGACGAGGACAAGTACTCCACCACGCGCAACGAGATGCTCGACCAGCTCGCCTACATGATGGGCGGCCGGGCGGCCGAGGAACTGGTCTTCCACGACCCGACCACGGGCGCGTCCAACGACATCGAGAAGGCCACCGCCACGGCCCGCGCCATGGTCACCCAGTACGGCATGACCGAGCGGCTGGGCGCGATCAAGTTCGGTTCGGACAACTCCGAGCCGTTCCTGGGCCGTGAGATCGCTCACCAGCGCGACTACTCCGAGGAGGTCGCGGCCCTGGTGGACGAGGAGGTCAAGAAGCTCATCGAGGCCGCGCACAACGAGGCCTGGGAGATCCTGGTCGAGAACCGCGACGTGCTGGACAACCTCGTCCTCGCGCTGCTGGAGAAGGAGACGCTGAACAAGGAGGAGATCGCCGAGATCTTCGCCCCGATCGTCAAGCGCCCGCCGCGCCCGGCGTGGACCGGCTCCTCGCGGCGTACGCCCTCCACCCGGCCCCCGGTGCAGTCCCCGAAGGAGCTGGTGGCCAACGGGGTGCAGCCCTCCGGGGCCACCGCGCTGGCCAAGGGCGGCAGCCCCGAGGACAGCCCGGAGCGGCCGGAGGAGGCCGGCTCCGAGGGCTGAGCCCCGCCTCGCCGCAAAGCCCCGCCTCGCTCCGCCGAGGCTCCGACGGCGCCCTGTCCGGCCTCCACGGCCGGGCCGGGCGCCGTCGCCGTGTCCGTCGCCGTGCCGCTGTGGCCGTGGCCGGTATCCGGTCCCGGAATGAATGCGGCGACAGCCGGGTTTTAGGCTGGTGGCGCGGCATTCCCCCCATTTCTCGGCAATGCCCGCGGATGCCGACTGCGACGTAGCGTAAGGAACGAGGCGGCTCGATGACGATCGACCGGGTGCGGCTGGACGGCGAGGGCTCCATCGGAGTGTTCGACGAGAAGCGGGCGGAGAACGCCGTCCGGGAACTCCTCATCGCCGTCGGAGAGGACCCGGACCGGGAGGGGCTGCGCGAGACGCCGAGCCGCGTGGCCCGCGCGTACAAGGAGATATTCGCGGGGCTGTGGCAGGAGCCGGAAGACGTGCTGACCACCACGTTCGACCTCGGCCACGACGAGATGGTGCTGGTGAAGGACATCGAGGTGCTCAGCTCGTGCGAGCACCACCTGGTGCCGTTCGTCGGCTTCGCCCACGTGGGCTACATCCCCTCCCACGACGGCAAGATCACCGGCCTGTCGAAGCTGGCCCGGCTGGTGGACGTCTTCGCGCGCCGCCCGCAGGTGCAGGAGCGGCTGACGACGCAGATCGCCGACTCGCTGATGCGGATCCTGGAGCCGCGCGGCGTGATCGTCGTGATCGAGTGCGAGCACATGTGCATGACCATGCGCGGGGTGCGCAAGCCGGGCGCCAAGACGATCACCTCGGCGGTGCGGGGCCAGCTGCGCGACCCGGCGACGCGGTCCGAGGCGATGAGCCTGATCATCGGCCACGGGAGCCGCTGAGGCCGGTTCCGCTCGCGCGGGCGGGACATCGCGGGGGTGGCCCCGGCAGGGCCCACCGGGCCCCGACCCGACAGCCTCGGGGCCCGTCGGCCCCCCGGCCCACCGCCGCCCGGGCGCCCCGCGGCCCGGTGCGGCGAACCGCGCTTCGGGGGACCGTACGCGCAGCCCCGCACCCGGTATCGGGCCCGGCCCCCGGATCCACCCGCCCCCGGGCGCCCCGGGGCCAGGCTTCGACGGACCGCGCCCCGGGCGCCGTGGTCGGCCACCGGCCCGGGTTTCGGACCCGGCCTCCGGCACGGGCTCGGCCTCCGGCGTCAAGCCCGGTCACCGGCCCCGGCGGCCCGGTGCGGCGGCGGACCGTCCGGACCGTGCCGCCCGTCCGGATCCCGCGGCCCGTACGCCGGGCGCTGGACCGCTCCCCGGCGTACGGGCGGCGCTCTCCGGCGCCGGGGAGCCCCGCGGCCGGGTGCGGCGACCCGCCGCCGCGGGGCGTCGCCCGGCTCACCCGCCGCTGATGCGGTTGCACAGCCACGCCAGGGCCGCGGGGATCTCCCGGCGCCAGGTGTTGAAGTTGTGCCCGCCCGTCTTCAGGATGATCGAGGAGACCCGGATTGGCTCCCCGGCCCGGTTCAGCTCCTGCACGCGCGTGATGAACCGCTGGGTGTCCTTGTAGTTCTTCTCGCCCTTACGGCTGCTGGCGACCAGCAGCGAGACCGCGGGCACCGGCCGGTGGTCCAGCCGCCACATCAGGTCGTTCTCGCGCTTGAGCGCCGCGCTGCCGCCGAACAGGTCGCCGGTGGTCGCGTCGTGCGGCGCCTCGTACGAGGGTGACAGGCCGGCCGCGGCCGAGTACGCCTCGGGGTGGCGCATGGCCATCTTCAGCGCGCAGTAGCCCCCGGTGGAGTTGCCGATCACGCCCCAGTCGCGCGCGGAGACGCCGACCCGGTAGTGGCCGGAGACCGAGCGCGGCAGGTCCTTGGTGAAGAACGTCTCGACCTGCGGTCCGCGCGGCACGTCCACGCACTCGGTGTCGCGCGGCGGGGCGACCGTGGGCCGCATCATCACCAGCACCGTCGGCGGCATCCGGCCCTCCTTGACCAGGCGGTGCGCGGTCGTCGGGTAGTGCAGGCCGTTGATCAGCGACTCGGTGGTGCTCGGGAAGCCGGTCAGCACCAGGGTGGCGGGGAAGGAGCGGCGCGCGTAGGCGGGCTGGAAGTACTCCGGCGGCAGGTACACGTACGCCGGGGCGGCGATCCGCGAGACCGGGCCCTGGATGTTCACCTTCTCGATCCGGCCGACCTCGGCGGGCTTGGAGCTGCCGTGGACCGACAGGTTCCGGGTGTCGGTGACCCGTACGCGCGTACCGGCCGCGGAGTCGTGGTCCACCACCACGCCCGGCGTGTGCTCGGTGCCGAACAGGTCCGACCAGGACCCGTAGAAGCCGAAGTGCTGGTTGGCGGACAGGGCGAGTGCCGCGAACGCCGCCACCTGCGTCACCAGCATCGTGCCCACCCTGCCCGCCACAGGCCCCACGCCGCGCCCCGCCAGCCGCGGCCACAGCCAGATGGTCGCCGCGAACAGCGCCGCCGCCGAGACGGCTGCGAGCACCACGACCTTGTCGCTCGTGAGACCCATGCCACTCTTTCTGCCGGGCGGTCGGTTTCCCCCGTGCCGCCGAATATGGAACCCCAACCTCTGAAACGCCGTCTTGCAGGTCGCGAGTTGTCCGAAAAACCGCGTGCATGGCGCGATCCTCGTAACAGAGGCGATGGGAAAACACATGTTCGTCAGGGAAGATGGTAAAAAGTCCGGAGAGGTTCCGGGCCGGATACGGCGCCTGCTGCGCGGCCCCCGGCCCGAGCGGGTGCCCGCCGTCGTCGGCACGGCCTGCGCGGTCATCGGCCTGCTCGACCTCTCCTCCGGCATCTTCCCCCGGCTGCGCAACAGCCGCCTGCACGCCCTCGCCGAGGTGCTGCCCGGCGCGGTCAGCCCGCTGGCCGCCGCCGCGTCCATCGTCGTCGGCCTGCTGCTGCTGATGCTCGCCCACGGCCTGAAGCGCCACAAGCGGCGCGCCTGGATGCTGGCGGTGGCGGTGCTGCCGTTCAGCGCCGCCGCCCAGCTGCTGTACCGGCACTCGCCGCTCGGCATGCTCATCTCGCTGAGCCTGCTGGCGCTGCTGGTGGCGCACCGGCGCGAGTTCGTCGCGCTGCCCGACCCGCGCAGCCGGTGGCGGGCGCTGGCGGCGTTCCTGCTGCTGGGCGGGGCGAGCGTGGTGCTCGGCCTGGTCATCGTGGACGCCCACCCGGGCTCGGTGGTCGGCGACCCGTCGGTCCTGGACCAGCTCGAACACGTGGTGTGCGGCCTGTTCGGCTTCACCGGCCCGGTCAGCTACCGCGGCGACTCCGACGACCTGGTCGGCTACTCGCTCGGGGCCTTGGGACTGCTGACCGCCTCCGTCACCGCGTACCTCGCCTTCCGCCCCGAGCACCCCACCGCCCGGCTCACGCCCGAGGAGGAGGACCGGCTGCGCGCCCTGCTGGCCGTGCACGGCGGCCGCGACTCGCTGGGCCACTTCGCGCTGCGCCGCGACAAGAGCGTGGTGTTCTCCCCCAGCGGCAAGGCCGCCGTGTGCTACCGCGTCGTGTGCGGCGTGATGCTCGCCAGCGGCGACCCGATCGGCGACGTGGAGGCCTGGCCCGGCGCCATCGAGCGCTTCATGGAGCTGGCCCGCGCCCACTCCTGGACCCCGGCCGTCATGGGCTGCGGCGAGACCGGCGGCGAGGTGTGGACCCGGGAGACCGGCCTGGACGCGCTGGAGCTGGGTGACGAGGCCATCGTGGACGTGGCGGACTTCACCCTCGCCGGCCGCGCCATGCGCAACGTACGGCAGATGGTCGGCCGCATCGAGCGCGCCGGGTACACCACCCGGGTGTGCCGGGCCGCCGAGCTGGACGCGGAGGAGCTGGCGGCCATACGGCGGGCGGCCGCCGACTGGCGCGGCACGGACACCGAGCGCGGCTTCTCCATGGCGCTGGGCCGCATCGGCGACCCGGCCGACGGCGACGCGGTCATCGCCACCGCCCACAAGGCGGCGCCCGAGGGCCACGACCCGGGCCCGTACGGGGACCTGCGGGCCGTGCTGCACTTCGTGCCGTGGGGCGTCGACGGCATGTCGCTGGAGCTGATGCGCCGCGACCGGAGCGCCGACCCGGGCATGAACGAGCTGCTGATCGTGGCCGCGCTGCGCGCCGCGCCGGACCTGGGCGTCAAGCGGGTCTCGCTGAACTTCGCCATGTTCCGCTCGGCGCTGGCGCGCGGCGAGCGGCTGGGCGCGGGCCCGGTGCTGCGCGGCTGGCGGGGGCTGCTGATCTTCCTGTCGCGGTGGTTCCAGATCGAGTCGCTGTACAAGTTCAACGCGAAGTTCCAGCCCCGGTGGGAGCCGCGGTTCGTGGTCTACCGCAACACCTCCGAGCTGCCGCGCATCGGCTTCGCCGCGATGCACGCCGAGGGCTTCGTGTCGCTGCCCCGGCCGCGGCTGCCGCGCCTCCCGCGCGTGTCGCGCCGCGGGGGCGTCCGGGCGGACGCGCGGCGGCCGGAGGCGGCGGAGGCGCCGGCGCGGGAGGTCTCGCAGGCGGCGTGAGGGGCGCGCGGCGGGCCGGGGCGGCGTGTGGTGGGTTCCGTGCGCCGTACGATCCGCGCCGCGCGCCCGTACGCCCGTAGGCCCCGTACGCCCGTACGGAAGGGTCCGTACGGCTCGGAGGGTCCGGCTCCGGGGTTCCCGGCCCGGCAGCGGGGGCATGCCAGTGGGACATGCCAGAGGAAATCCCGGAAAGCCGGGGAGAAGCAGCCGGGAGGCTCCGGACGGACCCGTCCGTACGCCTAGGCTTAGGCCTATGAGTAGGTTGCGCGGACGAGGCCGGGTGGCCGGGCTGCCGGTGTGGGACCGGTGCGCGGTCATGGGTGTGGTGAACGTCACGCCCGACTCGTTCTCGGACGGCGGCCAGTGGTTCGACACCGAGCTGGCCGTCAAGCACGGCCTGGACCTGGTCGAGGCCGGCGCCGACCTGGTGGACGTGGGCGGCGAGTCCACCCGCCCGGGCGCGGCCCGCGTGGACGAGGCCGAGGAGCGGCGCCGGGTCGTCCCCGTGGTCCGGGCGCTGGCGGCGGCCGGGGTGCTGGTCAGCGTCGACACGATGCGCGCGTCGGTCGCCGAGCCGGCGCTGGACGCCGGGGCGGTGATGGTCAACGACGTGAGCGGCGGCCGGGCGGACCCGGCGATGGTGCCGGTGGTGGCGGCGGCCCGGGTGCCGTTCGTGGTGATGCACTGGCGCGGCCAGTCGATCGACATGAACAACCGCGCGGTGTACGGGGACGTCGTCGCCGAGGTCGTCGCGGAGCTGCGGGCGAGCGTGGACCGGGCGGTGGCCGGGGGCGTGGACCCGGAGCGGATCGTGGTCGACCCCGGCCTCGGCTTCGCCAAGAACGCCCGCCACGACCTGGCCCTCGTGGCCCGCCTCGGCGCCCTGGCCGAGCTGGGTCGCCCGCTGCTGGTGGCCGCCTCCCGGAAGCGGTTCCTGGGCCGGGTGCTGGCCGGTGAGGGCGGCAGCCCGCCGCCCGCGCGGGAGCGGGACGCGGCGACGGCCGCCGTCACCGCGATCGCGGCGCGCGAGGGCGCGTGGGCGGTGCGGGTGCACGAGGTCCGGGCCAGCGCGGACGCGGTCCGGGTGGCGCGGGCCATCGAGGGCGCGGCAGGACCGGAGGCGTGGACGTCCCCGGACCCGGACACTTCCCGGGACCCGGATACGGGGGTCTCGACGGCGGGCGGCCCGGACCCGGACACTTCCCGGGGCCCGGGGTCCGGGCGGCGGGCACAGGCAGCGGGCGCGGGCGGCGCCCAGGACGCGGCGGGAGCGGTGTGACTTCCCTTACGGACAGCGAGCAGGTGCAGTTGGCGAACACCGCGCTGTACGAGGCCATGGAGCGTGGCGACCACGACGCCATGGAGCGCCTGTGGCTCGACGAGCCGGGCACCGACGTGTCCTGCGTGCACCCGGGCTGGCCGGTGCTGCGCGGGCGCGGCGAGGTCCTGCGCTCGTACGCGCTGATCATGGCGAACACCGACTACATCCAGTTCTTCCTCACCGACGTCGAGGTGTCGGTGGTCGCCGACACCGCCCTGGTGACCTGCACCGAGAACATCCTCAGCGGCGGGCCCGCGGAGGAGGACGGCCGGCTCGGGCCGCTGGTGGGGCAGCTGGTGGTGGCCACCAACCTGTTCCGCCGCACCCAGGAGGGCTGGAAGGTGTGGGCGCACCACGGGTCGCCGGTGCTGGCCGACCAGGACGACGACGAGGACGGCGACGGCGGGGGCGGCGCGGGCGGCGCGGAGAGCCTGCCGCCGGCGTGACCGCGCGCCCCGCGCGGGCCGTCGTTCACGCGCGGGCGCGGCGGAAGCGGCAACCGCCGGGTCGGCCGGTGCCCGGCGTGCCTGTGGTGCCCGTGGTGTCCGTTCGCGTCCGGAGGTTTGACGGCAGATGCCGGTAAAGTGTGTAGCCGTCCGCTTGTTCGATTCGGGTGTCGACCGGGTAGGCAGTGGGGGCGCGGACCGGCGTCGGCACGCTACGTGACCGCCGCGCGGCCCGGCGCGCGGCGACCCGCGCGCCCGGCCGGCGGCGCGCGAGCGGACCCGCACGCCGGGAGAGACCAGGAGACAACGACGGCGGGCCCGGCGCCGCCGGTGCGTCCGGCACCGGTCCAGCGCCGACGGCCACCAGCGGGAGTGATGGGTGTGGATCGAGTCGCGCTGCGCGGCCTGCGGGCCCGGGGGCACCACGGGGTGTTCCCGCATGAGCGCGAGGAGGGCCAGACCTTCGTCGTGGACGTGGTCCTCGGCCTCGACACCCGGCCCGCCGCGGCCACCGACGACCTGACCCGGACGGTCCACTACGGCGTGGTCGCCGAGGAGGTCGTCGAGCTGGTGCGCGGCGAGCCGGTCGCCCTGATCGAGACGCTCGCCGAGCGGATCGCCGAACGGTGCCTGCGGCACGCGCCGGTGCGGGAGGTGGAGGTCGTGGTCCACAAGCCCGAGGCCCCCGTCACCGTGCCCTTCGAGGACGTGACCATCACCATCACCCGGAGCCGAGCATGACCAGCAGCGATCCCACCGTGCAGCCCGTCCCCGCCTCCGTGGTGGAGCGCGTGGACGCGGCCGACGTGACGTTGAGCAACCCCAAGCGGGCCGTGATCTCCCTCGGCGGCAACCTGGGCAACCGGCTGGACACCCTCCAGGGCGCGGTGGACGCGCTGGAGGACACCCCGGGCGTACGGGTCAAGGCCGTGTCCCCGGTGTACGAGACGGAGCCCTGGGGCGTGCCGCCCGGCAGCCAGCCGTCGTACTTCAACGCGGTGGTGCTGGTGCGTACGACCCTGCCGCCCGCGTCGCTGCTGGAGCGCGGGCACGCGATCGAGGAGGCGTTCCACCGGGTGCGCGACGAGCACTGGGGCCCGCGCACGCTGGACGTGGACATCGTGGCGTACCAGGGCGTGGTCTCCGACGACCCGCAGCTGACCCTGCCGCACCCGCGCGCCCACGAGCGGGCCTTCGTGCTCGCGCCCTGGCACGACGTGGACCCGGACGCCGAGGTGCCCGGCCGCGGCACCGTGGCCGACCTGCTGGCGGAGCTGGGCCGGGAGGGCGTACGGGTGCGCGCCGACCTGGAACTGCGACTGCCCGAATAGGCGTTCAGCCGTTTAGGCGCCGCGCGGGCGGCCGGGTAGGTTCGGGGAGGGACGCGGCCGGGCCCGGCGCGGTCGACCGGACGCCGGGGCGCTCCCGCGCGTACGCGGCCCGGGACGGCTGGGGACACGTACGGGCCGCCCGGGACGCGGCACGTGACGAGACGACGTGAGGGGCGAGACGCTTCAGTGAGGCAACTTCGGATCGGCGTGCTGCTCGGGCTGTTCGCGGCGGCGGGCGTGGTGTCGTGGGGCGGGGCCCGGCTGTGGTCCTCGGTGGGCACGCTGCCGAGCGTCCCGGTGGCCGCGCCGATCGTGCTGGCCCTGATCGCCGCCGTGCTGCTGGCCACCGCCCTGTCGCTGCGCGCCCGGCTGCGCGCCCAGCGGGAGCGGCGGCCGGGGGCCAAGGGCGTGGACCCGCTGGTGGCCGCACGGGCGCTGGTCTTCGGCCAGGCGAGCGCGCTGGTGGCGGCGCTGGTCTCGGGCATGTACGGCGGCGTGGGCGCCTTCCTGCTGATGGAGGAGCTGGACGTGCCCGCGCGCCGGGACCAGGCGATCTACGCGGGCACCTCGGTGGCGGCGGGCGCGGCGGTGATCGCGGCGGCCCTCTTTTTGGAGCGCGTGTGCAGGCTGCCGGAGGACAAGGACCAGCAGCCGGGGGGCCGGGCGGCGCGGGCCTGAGGAGGCCGCGTCGTACGGGCGCGGGGGACGCGGGCGCGGGGGACGCGGGCGTGGAGGGACGCCCACCGCACAGCCCGCGCGGGCGGGCAGCGCACCCCGCGCGGGACGGGCCGCACGGACCGGCACCCCGCGCGGGCGGACCCGCGGAAATCGTCACCTCGCGCGGGAGCGCGANCGGACCCGCGGAAATCGTCACCTCGCGCGGGAGCGCGACAGCGGCGCGGGAGCACGGCCACGCGGCAGCGGCGCGGGAGCACGGCCACGCGGCAGCGCGCGGAGAAGCACAGCGACGCGGCGGCACGCGCGGGGAAGCCCGGCCACGTGACAGCACGCGCAAGAGCGGGGCGACGCGGGACGCCGCCCGGCAGCGCGGCTACGCCCCCGGGATGGACTGGAGCGTGACGTCCTGCCGGGCGATGTCGCGGGCGTCCGCGTCGATCGAGCGGCGCAGCGCCTCGTGCAGCCGGGCCGGGGTGAGAACGCCGAGGAACCGGTCCCCGTCCAGGACCGCCACCCAGCCCGCGTCGTGCTGGAGCATCGTGCTGAACGCCTGCTTCAGCGGGGCGCCGACCGGCACCCAGGCCGCCATGCGGCGGGCGTGCGCCCGTACCGTCCCGGCGCCGTCGGCCCCCTCGGCCACAGCGGCCCCGTCCGCGGCGCCGATCCAGCCGTGCAGCCTGCCGTCGTCGTCCAGCACCACCGCCCAGCGCGCGCCCTCCGAGGCCAGCCGGTCGGCGGCCGCCCGCAGCGGGTCGTCCAGGCGGACGACGGGCGGCTGGTCGAGGTCGCCGGGTTCGACGGGGGTGACCGACAGCCGCTTCAGACCGCGGTCGGCGCCGACGAAGTCGGCCACGTACGGCGTGGCGGGCGCGCCGAGCACCGCCGCGGGCGAGTCGAACTGCTCGATCCGCCCGGCGCCGTAGACCGCGATGCGGTCGCCGAGCCGCACCGCCTCCTCGATGTCGTGCGTGACGAGCAGCACCGTCTTGCGCACCTGGGACTGGAGCCGCAGGAACTCCGTCTGAAGCCGCTCGCGCACCACCGGGTCGACCGCGCCGAACGGCTCGTCCATCAGCAGTACGGGCGGGTCGGCGGCGAGCGCGCGGGCCACGCCCACCCGCTGCCGCTGGCCGCCGGAGAGCTGGTCGGGGTAGCGGTCGCCGTACACGGCCGGGTCGAGGCCGACCAGGTCGAGCAGCTCGGCGGCGCGCTCGCGGGCCTTCCCGCGCGGCCAGCCCAGCAGGTGGGGGACGGTCGCGGTGTTCTCCAGCACGGTCTTGTGCGGGAAGAGGCCCACCTGCTGGATGACGTAGCCGATGCGGCGGCGCAGCTCGACCGGGTCGGTGGCGGCGATGTCCTCGCCGTCCAGGAGGATCCGGCCCGAGGTGGGCTCGATGAGCCGGTTGACCATCTTCATCGTCGTGGTCTTGCCGCACCCCGAGGGACCGACCAGCGTGACCAGCTCGCCCTCCGCCACCTCGAAGGACAGGTCGTCCACGGCGGTCGTGCCGTCGTCGTACCGCTTGGTGACGTGTTCGAATCGGATCATGGCTCCCCATTGTGGCGGCGTTCGTGGGAGACATTGTTGCTGTTGTGTGGCAAGCCGACGAGATTGTCAGTGCCCGGGGATAGGGTCGTTCGGAGCCGGAGCCGGAGCCGGAGCCGGAGCCGGAGCCGGAGCCGGAGCCGGAGCCGGAGCCGGAGCCGGAGCCGGAGCCGGAGCCGTCGGGCCGTGGCCCCGCACCGCACGGACGGCCCGCACCGCACGGACGGGGAGGTGAGCGTGTGGCGGACCAGAACTGCCTGGTCACCAACGAGTGGATCTGCGGCGAGTACGTGCGCACGCGCGGCCAGGAGCTGACGGACGCCACGGTCCAGCACGTGTGGATCACGCTGGCGTCGGTCGGCATCGGGCTGCTCGTGGCGTTCCCGCTGGCGCTGGTCGCCCGGCGCTGGCGTGTCGTGGCCGGTCCGCTCCTCGGACTGACCACGGTCCTCTACACGATCCCGTCGCTGGCGATGTTCTCCCTGCTGGTGCCGGTCTACGGGCTGTCGGCCGCGGTCGTGGTCACCGGCCTGGTGCTGTATTCGCTGACCATCCTGGTGCGCAACATCCTCGCCGGGCTGGCCGCGGTGCCCGAGGAGGCGCGGGAGGCGGCGCGCGGCATGGGGTACGGGCCGGTGCGGCTGCTGTTCGCGGTCGAGCTGCCGCTGGCGCTGCCCGCCGTGATGGCGGGCCTGCGGATCGCCACCGTCTCCACGGTCTCGCTCACCACCGTCGGCGGGATCATCGACTACGGCGGCCTCGGCAACCTCATCTACGAGGGCCTGCACAGCTTCTTCAAGGCCCAGGTGCTCACCGCGTCCGTGCTGTGCGTGGCGCTGGCGCTGGTGGCGGACGGGCTGCTGCTGGGCGTGCAGTGGCTGCTCACGCCGTGGGCGCGCAAGCGGCGGCGGGCCCCGCGGCGGGCGGCGGCCCCGGCCGCCGGACCGGGGCCGCAGGCGGGATACGGACCGGAGGCGGAACACGGACCGGGGCCGGAGACCGGGCCCGCCGCCCGCGCCGCCGGATCACCGACATCCGCCGGGGCGTCCGCCGGATCGGCCCCGGGCCCGAAGGAGCGGGGGGCCTGATGGGCGTCGTCGGCGATACGTGGACGTGGCTGACCACCGGGTCGCACTGGCACGGCCCGGACGGCGTGTGGCACCGCCTCGGCGAGCACCTGTTCCTGACGTTCGTCAGCCTGGGGATCGCGTCCGCCGTCGCGCTGCCGGTCGCGGTGCTGCTCGGCCACCTCGGCAAGGGCGGCGCGATCGCGGTCAACATCTCCAACGTGGGCCGCGCGGTGCCCACCTTCGCGGTGCTCGTCCTGCTGCTGATCGGCCCGCTGCGCACGTACGGCGACCTGCCGACGATCATCGCGCTGGTGCTGTTCGCCGTCCCGCCGCTGATGACCAACGCGTACGTCGGCATGCGCGAGGTGGACCGGGAGGTGGTCGAGGCGGCCCGGGGCATGGGCATGACCGGCTGGCAGCTGGTCGGCCGGGTCGAGCTGCCGCTCGCGTTCCCGCTGATCATGACGGGCGTGCGGCTGGCGGCCGTGCAGGTCGTGGCGACCACCACCATCGCGGCGCCCGCGGGCGGCGGCGGCCTGGGCCGCATCATCACGGCCGGGTTCCGGCTCACCGACACTCCGCAGGTGGTGGCGGGCGCGGTGCTGGTCGCGGGGCTCGCGCTGCTGGTGGAGGCGGTGTTCATGATCGTGGAGCGGGCGGGCGACCCGATGCGGCGCCGGGCCGGCCGTCGCGCGGCGGCGGCCCGCCGCCGCCCGCCCGCCGACCAGGCGCCGCCCGCCCCGGCGGTGACCGGCGGCTGACCGGCGCCTGGGCCGGACAGCCGCCCGAACGGCCGGAGAAAGATTGTCGACGACACAGATGACAGATGGGGGATCGGCGTGAACAAGGTGTTCCGGATGGCGGCGGGCGGCGCGACGGCCGTGGCGCTGGCGGGCGTCCTGACCGCGTGCGGCGGCGACAGCCTGGAGAAGTCGGGCGGCGAGGGCGACCTCGTCATCGGGTCCGCGTCGTTCACCGAGTCCAAGGTCCTCGCCGAGTTGTACAGAGCCCTGCTCGCGGACGCGGGCTACAAGGCGACGGTCAAGACGGTCGACGCGCGCGAGCTGTACGAGCCCGCCCTGGAAAAGGGCCAGGTCGACGTCGTACCGGAGTACGCGGCGACGCTCGCCGAATTCCTCAACCGCAAGAAGAACGGCCCCGACGCCACGCCCGTCGCCTCCTCCGACGCCACGGCCACCGTCGCCGCCCTGCGCAAACTCGCCGAGCCGCGCGGACTGAAGGTGCTGGAGCCCGGGCAGGCCGTGGACCAGAACGCGTTCGCGGTGAGCGAGGACTTCGCCGCCCGGCACCACCTGAAAACGCTCTCCGACCTCGGAAAGTCCGGCCAGAAGGTCAGACTGGCGGCCGGTGACGAATGCCCGCAGCGACCCTTCTGCCAGCCCGGCCTGGAGAAGACCTACGGCATCGACATCACCGGTATCGACCCGCTGGAGGTCGGCAGCGTCCAGGCCAAGCAGGCCGTCAAGGACGGCAGGGACCAGCTGGTCCTGACCACCACCACGGACGCCACCGTGGACCAGTTCGGCCTGGTCATCCTGGAGGACGACAAAAACCTCCAGAACGCGGACAACGTGCTGCCGGTGGTGCATGCGAAGTCCGCGGGCGAGCAGAAGATCGCGGACGCCCTGAACAAGCTCAACCGGGTGCTGACGACGGCGGACCTCACCGAGCTGAACAAGAAGGTCGACGCGGAGCGGCGCAAGGCGTCGGACGTGGCGGGGGACTACCTGAAGGGCAAGGGCTTGATCGACAACTAGACGACCGACCCGTACGGAGCGGGACGGGGCCGGTACGGAGTCGGAACGGAAGCCGCTACGGGCCCCCCGTACGGAGCCGGACACGGAGCCGGTACGGGGGGTCAGTACACCCGTACGGACTTCTCCGCGCACCCGGCCGCGCACCCGGCGGGAATCCCGCTCCCGGCGCTCGGCGCCCCCGGTGAGCGCCGACCGCTGAGTTTTCCGATGAATTTTGGCAAGCCGTGTCCCCAATCGCCGCATGCGCACGGTAAGTTTCAGGCCATGCCACGTGGACGCCACCGTCACTCTCCACCCCTGCACAGGCTCCTTCCGCCCGTGTCGGTCGCGGCGGCCTCGCTGACCTGCGCCGCAGGTGCCTGGCTGGTCGGCGACACGACGATGCTGCGCGGCCTCGCCGCGGGCGCGGCAGCCGCCGCGGTCGCCGGCGCCGTCGTGATGCGCCGCTGGGACCGCGCGGCGGGCAAGCGCGTCGTGGAACTCCGCGGGGAGAGCGCGCGCCTCGAACTGCGGTTCGAGGAGCGGCTCGCCGAGCTGGAGGCCGCGGCGGAGACGGCCAAGGACTCGCGCGGCGCGCTCGCCACCAAGCTGCGCGGCAAGCACACCGAGCTGGCCCGGCTGCGCGGCGAGTACGCCATACTGCTGCGCCGCTACGCCACCGCCGAGACCGAGCGGGCGGCCGCGCTGGAAAGCCGCCGCCGCCTGGAGATCGAGGGGCGCCGCCGCCTGGAGCTGGAGGCCGCGCCCAGCGCACCCCGGCAGACCCCGGTGGACACCACCCGCCCCACCCCCGCCCCGCCCGCACCCGCCGCGTACGCCCAGGCGGCTGCGGCACTCGCCCGCCTGGCCGAGCACGCGCGGGCGGAGCGCGAGCGCACGCGCCGGAGCCCGGAGCCAGCCCCCGTGCATGAATCCGCTCCGGCGGAGCGGCCCGCGGGCCGGGACCCCGCGGAGACGGCGTCCACGGCCCCGGAGACCGCCCAGGAACCCACTCCCGCACGCGGAACGGCCGCGACTGTGCCCGCCCCCCGGGACGTACGTCCGAACGCGACGGACACCCCGCGCCCGCCCGCGTCCGCGCCGACCGGCGCCGCCGCCGAGGAGACCCAGCCGTCCGAGCACGCCCGTACGGCCCCGTCCTCCGTGGTGCCGTACGCGGTCGCACGCAAGGCCGCGGCCCGCGCGGAAGGCGGCTTCGACTACTTCGGCACCCGCAAGCAGCCGCAGCGCCCGACCCCCGCGACGCCCACCCCTGACCCCGCCCAACCGCCCGCCGCCACGTCGGAGCCGTCCCCGACCCCCGCCGGGCCGGGAGCCCACGAGGCCGAGGCGGCCAGCCAGGCCCCGGGCGACCGCCCGCAGCCCGAACGGCAGCAGCCGGTCCCGGCCGCACCCACGGGCCCGACGTCCCGAGCGGGCGCGGTCATCGACCTGACGGCCCACGACGAGACCGAGCACATCGACGTGGCACAGCTGCGCAGCGCGATGTCCTAGTAGCGGAGCCGCCCGGCCGCGCAGGCCCGACGCGGCCGGTACGGCCAGCCTGTCCGGGACCCGTTGGATTACCCCGCCTGCGCGGGGACCACGGGTTTCCCGCCTGGCGCGGACGCCGAGTAGGCGGACCACCCCCGCCTGCGCGGGGACCACTCGTCGGCGGACGGGGTAGGCACCCGGCCAGACGGACCACCCCCGCCTGCGCGGGGGGATAGGTGATAGGCCCCGCGAACCTGCCGCACCTGTAACGACCCGCACGCGCAGCGCCACCATGACCGGGCGTAATAAAGGCTACCCTCCGCGATCGTCACGGAGGGTAGCCTTTATGTTGACTACGCTCGCTTTTCGCTGCTACCTGAGCTTCACTCAGGCTACCACCCACGTCAATTCCGCCGTTTTTCCGAACATCCTTTCTGTGGCTCCCGGTCGTCGGGGTTGTGCATTCCACACCGGCAATGGGAGCCAGTCAGATTGAGTCGGCCGCACCCATCTACGATCACGTATCAGTAGCCGACCACGACGGCCAGGATTACATGTGCTTCCGCCTGGACTCGGCCGCAGAGCCACATCATTTCACCTTCCGATTCCCGAACCGCATTCCGGATTCCCGCTCAAGGACACGCATCACTTCTGTCCCCATGTCTCGCAATGCTCCGCGTGAAACCTCCGAGGCTCGTTCGATGAATTCGTGTGACAGAGGCGGAGCGACGATGCATTGTCCGTCCATGGTCTCCGCGAAGTCGCGTTTTGTGAAGATGCGGGACCCGATCAGATCAAAGACCGTCTCATCAATTGTGGGCCGAGCCGCTTCAATCAAGTCCAGAACCATTCCATCCTTGTGCGGCTTGTCGAGATGGAGAACACCCAGTGCCGGATCGAGACCGAAAGCGAGACAAACGAGCCGAGCTTCGCTGTATCCGATCGTATAGGCGAGATTCAGGGCCGCATTGATCGGAGTAACGGCACGGCGTGGCGCTTCGAAGCCGTAGCCACCCGAATTGGTTCCGGTCAGAGCGGAGTTACGCGGTCCCATGGTGCGCCAGTGGTCGGGCACATCCCCACGGAAGTCAACAGAAGTGCGTCGGTAGTGAGCCCAGTAGTACCGAGCCGCTTGAGCCTCGATCCCGCGAATCTCTTCCACGCTCACCGCGTCCTGGACGCGCAGGAGAGCGTCCTTGACGCCGTAGTGGCCGCATCGCTCGTACTGTCCCCTCAGCTTCTCAGCGACGATGGCGCGGGCCACGGCGACCGGTGCCGCCGCCTGGGCGCGCCGCAGCCTGGCGTCGTTGTGTCCGGCCCCGTTGGTCATCAGCTCGCCCCCGGCAGTGTCCAGGACGATGACGGCTATCCCGACTTCAGCGCACCACCGGAGCGCGTCCAGGGTGACGTATCCGTCCAGGGCAGTGACGATGATGCGGCGCACTGTCCGTTCGATCCTCGGTAAGAGCTCCTAACACAATGAGGTGGTTTCGGGCTGGTGGCCGTGTCCTGGTGGGGTGTTGGGCGTTGGCTGCGGTGTGAGTGGTGGGCCGTGGGTCGTGTCGGATGAGTTGTGGGAGCGGGTCGAGCCGCTGCTGCCGCGCAGGGAGCGGCGGTTCCGCTACCCCGGCCGGAGGCCCGTGCCGGACCGGCAGGTGCTGTGCGGGATCCTGTACGTGCTCTACCAGGGCATCCAGTGGGAGTACCTGCCCCAGGAACTGGGATTCGGGTCGGGGATGACGTGCTGGCGGCGGCTGCGGGACTGGAACCAGGCCGGGGTGTGGGACCGGCTGCACCACGTGCTGCTGGCGGAGCTGAACGCCGCCTCCCGGCTGGACTGGTCGCGCTGCGTGGTCGACTCCAGCCACGTCAGGGCGCTAAAAGGGGGCAGCAGACGGGCCCGTCGCCGGTCGACCGGGGCCGGACCGGGTCCAAGCATCACCTGATCACCGACGGACACGGCACCCCGCTCGCGGTGATCCTCACCGGCGGAAACCGTAACGACGTCACCCAGCTCCTGCCCCTGCTGGACGCCATCCCGCCGGTCCGGGGCCGACGCGGCCGGCCCCGCCGCAGACCGCAATCGGTCTTCGCCGACCGCGGCTACGACCACCACACCTACCGGGACCAGGTCCGCGCCCGCCGGATCCTGCCGGTCATCGCCCGCCGGGGCACACCCCACGGCAGCGGACTGGGCGCCTACCGCTGGGTGGTCGAGCGCACCTTGTGCGCCACGAGGCGCTCTGTTTGTATCCCCGGTTTGTCGCAGCGGAAGATCGACCGGATCATCGAGGCGATGCGCCACGAGCGTTACCGCTTCCGTCCGGTGAGGCGCGTCCATATCCCGAAGAAGAACGGGAAGATGCGTCCGCTGGGGCTGCCGACCTGGTCGGACAAGCTCGTCGGTGAAGTGGTTCGCCTGTTATTGGAGGCGTATTACGAGCCGACGTTCTCCGACCGCTCTCATGGGTTCCGTCCCCGTCGGGGTTGCCACACCGCTCTGCGGGAGGTGGACCACACCTGGACCGGGACATCCTGGTTCATCGAAGGGGACATCGCCGACTGCTTCGGCAGCCTGGACCACCAGGTCCTGCTGTCGATCCTCGGCAAGAAGATCCATGACCAGCGGTTTCTGCGGCTGGTGCGCAACATGCTGACAGCCGGATACCTGGAGGACTGGAGGTGGGGCGCCACGCTCTCCGGAGCGCCGCAAGGCGGAGTGGCCTCCCCGGTCCTGTCCAACATCTACCTGCACAAGCTGGACGAGTTCGTCGAGACAGTTCTGATTCCGGAGTACACCCGAGGAGAGCGCCGGGCCCGAAACCCGGCCTATCTGGAGTTGCAAAATCTGCTGGCGAAAGCCCGCCGGCGTGGTGACCGAGTCCAGACTCGCGCGTTACGTCAGCGGATGGTCAGCCTGCCGAGCGCGGATCCGAACGATCCGGGATACCGCAGGCTGCGCTATATACGCTACGCGGACGATCACCTCCTTGGCTTCACCGGACCGAAAGCCGAGGCCGAGCAGATCAAACAGCGCCTGGCTCAGTTCCTGCGTGATGAACTCAAGCTGAAGCTTTCCCAGGAAAAGACGCTGATCACTCATGCCCGCACCGGGGCAGCGAGGTTCCTCGGTTACGAGATCACGGTCCAGCACAACGATACGAAG
This sequence comes from Streptomyces sp. B1866, assembly GCF_031932565.1. Classification (NCBI taxonomy): domain Bacteria; kingdom Bacillati; phylum Actinomycetota; class Actinomycetes; order Kitasatosporales; family Streptomycetaceae; genus Streptomyces; species Streptomyces sp. B1866. The sequence continues at coordinate 1,390 of NZ_JAVSCF010000086.1, read as the reverse complement.
AAGACCGGCCGTTACCGTCGGGTCAATGGTCAGATAGCGCTTCGTGTCCCCCGGGACGTGATCAAAGCCAAGTGCGCCCCTTACCTAAAGGCTGTCCCGCAATCCCTGGCGGGCTCCCGACGCCAGCTACGGTCATTCGCGGCGTTGGCGAAACGTCCGAATAGAACCACTATTCGGACGCTCCGCCGCCTTGCGATTGACCGCATCTGACGCCGCTCGCTGATCCACCAGGGATTACGGGACAGCCTTTAGTCAACAGCAGCGACCATGCGATCGTTGCCACGTTCGGGACCGTCTTCCGGGGCGTTGTCCAGTACTACCTCCTTGCCGGAGATGTCTTCCGGCTGCATAGGTTGCGATGGGTCATGGAAACTTCCATGCTCAAGACGCTCGCGGCCAAGCACCGCTCATCGGTGTCGAAGATGGCCGCCAAGCACAAAGCCAGAATCGACAGCCCCAACGGTCCCCGAGTGTGTTTCGAGGCCCGTATCGAGCGGAAGAACAGGAAGCCACTGGTGGCCCGGTTCGGTGGGATTCCACTCCAACGGCAGCGGGCGGCGGAACTGGCCGACCGCGAGCCGGTCCGGGTGGACTATCCGCAAAAGGAACTCATTGCGAGGCTCCTGGCGGACACCTGCGAGATCTGCGGGAGCAAAGGCAACGTGCAAGTGCACCACGTCCGCGCTCTCGCCGACCTCGCACATGCCGGATGGCAGCCTTCCGACTGGGCACGCGTCATGCTCAACTGGCGCCGCAAAACGGTCGTGGCTTGCGATACCTGCCACGACCGCATCCACTCAGAACGGCCAGCCAGACCCTTCACGCAGTAGTCACTGGAGAGCCGGATGACCGGGAAACCGTCATGTCCGGTTCGGCGGGAGGCCGCGCGGAACAGGACCTGCCACGGCAGGCACCTCACCGCGCGGCCGACCCAACCGCCCGGCTCCACGGCTTCCGACGCCTGCGCACCCGCTGGGAACGCCGCGCCGACATCCACGAAGCCTTCCTCAAACTCGCCTGCTGCCTCATCACCCAGCGACAGATCCACTCATTGTGTTAGGAACTCTTAGGCTGGCTTGTCGCCGGATTTATAGAAGCGTTGTCCGTTCTTGTGCGGGCGGGAGTGTTCCGCGTGCTGCGGACAATAATCACCTTCTGTAAGGCTCTGGCGCTTCACTCTTCGCCCATGATAGAAGTTCCCCTCGGGGTTTCTCTCTGGAATTTCGGTCCTAGTGAACGGTGGGTGATTGTATGTCTCTGCCGCGGGTCGCGCTGAGCCGTCGGCCGGTGCTCAAGGGTCTGCTGGCCGCGACCGCGCTCGCCGCGGCGCCCGGGTGGGCGGCGGCGGCAGGGGTGGATCCCTCGCGGCCGTGGACCATTCCGGCCCTGC